>NZ_JBFBBQ010000097.1:0-33750 GCF_040682775.1 Amycolatopsis sp. NPDC051106
AGTTCTCCGCCTTCACCACCCAGCCGCAGCCCAAGGGCGCGATCCTCGAGCAGACCGGCTACTGGGGCGTCTACGGCGCCACCCCGACGAGCACCGCGGCTTGTTCGGGGGCGGTCATCCTTACTCGCGGTCTTCCGAGGTCTTGTTGCGGCGGCTGATGACGACGCCGCCCACCACGATGATCACGACGACGATGGCGCCGACGACGATCCACACGACGGTGCCGCTGCTGCCGGAGTCGGCCGTGGCCTCGGTGCCGGCCGGGGTGGCGCCGTAGACGCCCCAGTAGCCGGTCTGCTCGAGGATCGCGCCCTTGGGCTGCGGCTGGGTGGTGAAGGCGGAGAACTTGTCGGAGCGGTAGGCCTCGAGCGCGTTCTGGTAGTCGAGCACGATCGTCGGGAACTGGCTGTAGAGCCGGGCCTGGGCCTGCTTGACGTAGTCCGCGCGCTTGGCGTCGTCGGTCTCGGTGAGCTGCTTCTTGTAGAGGTCGTCGTAGGCGGCGTCGCAGAAGAACGTGTCGGTGCTGCCGCCCTTGCCGTCGGCGCTGGGCCGCGCGGCGCAGGTGTGCAGCGAGAGCGCGTAGTCCGGGTCGGGGTTGGTGCCGTAGCCGCCGATGGCGAGGTCGTACTTGCCGGTGGCGGTGCGGTCGGACAGCTCGTCGTCGGAGACCAGGTCCTGCTTGACGGTGATGCCGATGTCCTTGAGCCAGCCGCTGACGTACTGGGCGACGCCCTGGTCGTAGCTGCGGTTGGCGTGCCCGGTCAGGCGCAGCTCCAGCTTGGCGCCGCCGGGGGCGGTGCGGACGCCGTCCGGGCCCTTCTTGTAGCCGGCCTGCTCGAGGGTGGCGTTGGCGGCGGCGAGGTCGAACTTGATCTTTTCGGTGTCGCTCGGGTCCCAGTGGTAGGCGCTGTAGACCGGCGGCACAACACCGCCGCCGACCTGGCCGAGACCCTTGAGCACCTTGTCCACCAGCGACTGCGTGTCGACGGCCTGGGTGATCGCCTTGCGGACGTTGATGTCCTTGAGGACCGGGTTGCCGTCCCCGATGGGGTTGTTCGAGCTGTCGGTGACGCCGAAGTTGAACGCGAGCTCGTCGTAGCGGCGGCCCGGGGCGGCGTTGGTGGTGATGCCGTCCTGGCCCTGCAGCGCGGCGAACTGGTTGGGGTTGAGCCGGTTGATGACGTCGACTTCGCCCTGCTTGAGCGCGTTGACCGCGGCTTCGGTGTCCTTGAACTGCAGCAGCTGCAGTTCGTCGATCTTCGGGGCGCCGCGCCAGTAGTCCTTGTTGGCCTTGAGCTTGACGTACTCGTTCGGCTTGTACTCGGTGACCTGGAACGGCCCGTCGGAGACGCCGGCGATCTTGAGGTCGTCGGTCGCGGGGTCCTTGAGGTCCTTGACGCCTTCCCAGATGTGCCGGGGCACGATCGGCACGTCGAGCAGGTTCATGTTGACCTGCACGGTCTTCGTCTTGATGACGAGGGTGGTGTCGTCGGGCGCGGTGACCGTCTCGAAGTTGCCCACGTAGTTGCCGTTGGCGGTGCGGGCGTTCTCGTCGGTGAGCATGCGGTTGAACGTGAACGCCGCGTCCTTGGCGGTGACGGGCTGCCCGTCGCTCCACTTGGCGCCGCTGCGGATCTTGAACGTCCAGGTCAGCTTGTCGGGCGACGGCGTCCAGGACTCGGCGAGGGCGGGCGAGGCCTCGGCCTTCTCCGCGTTCGGGACGGTGAGGAACTCGTAGGTGAACCGGCCGATCTGCGTGGACGCGGCGAGCACGGCGGTGAACGGGTTCAGGTGGTCGATGCCGGTGGTCAGCGCGACCCGCAGCACCTTGCCCTGCTGGGCCTGGGCCGGGACCGCGAGCGGGATCGCCGCCAAGGTCGCGGCCGCGACGACCGCGCCGACGCGGCCGAACCGGCCGGTTCTGCGTGGGAAATGCACCAAAAACCACCCCATCGTTCTCGCTGTGAAGCCTCCCCAAGGACGAGAAGTAACCACATACCCCGACAACCGCGCAATATGTTGCCGCCTCGGCAGGTGTCCGATCGTTATCGATCGAGTTCGGTGACGCACCGTGATCGGGGATCCGTGTCCGGGGCCGCGGCGGCCTGGCTAGAGTGCCGGGCATGCGCATCCTGATCTCGGCGGACATGGAGGGCGCCACCGGCGTCACCTGGACCGACGACGTCGTGCCCGGCTCGCCGCAGTGGGACCGCTTCCGCCGGCTGTTCACCGGCGACGTCAACGCGGTGCTGGCCGGGCTGTACGAGGCCGGGGCCGGGGACGTGCTGGTCAACGAGGCGCATTCGTCGCAGCGGAACCTGCTGCTGGAGGACCTCGACCCGCGGGCGAGGATGCTGACCGGGCGGCACAAGCCGCTCTCGATGATGCAGGGCATCGATTCCGGTGTGGACGGTGTGGTGTTCCTGGGCTACCACGCCGGCGCCGGCGCCGACGGGGTGCTTTCCCACACCTACCTGGAGAACCAGATCACCGGGGTGTGGCTGGACGACGTCCCGGCGAGCGAGGGCCGGCTGAACGCGGCGATGGCCGCGGAGTACGGCGTCCCGGTCCTGCTCGTTTCGGGTGACGACAAAACGTGTGACGACGCCCGTGACTACGCTCCGGAAGCGGAGCTGGTCCAGGTCAAGGAGTGCGTCAGCCGGTACGCGGCGATCTGCCTGCCGCCGGCGCGCACGGCGGACCTGCTGACCGGCGCGGCGGCCGACGCGATGGCGCGGGCCGGACGCGAAGAACGCCAGGTCGGGGGCCACCGGATCGAGGTGGAGTTCGACGCGAGCCACCTGGCCCAGGCGACGGCGGTGATCCCGACGGTGGAGCAGATCGGCACCCGGCGGGTCGGGTTCGACGCGGTGACCATGACCGAGGCGATGAAGGCGTTCAAGGTCGTCACCGCGATCGCGGGCGGGGCGGTGCAGGGCATCTATGGCTGACGTGGCGGACGCTGCCGGGCTGTGCGCGGACCTGATCCGGTTCGACACGACCAACCGCGGGAACAACGACGCCGAGCCCGAACGGCCGGCCGCGGAGTACGTGGCGGCGGTCCTGGACTCGCTCGGCATCCCGGCGAAGATCCTCGAGGCCGCACCCGGCCGGGCCAGTGTGATCGCGCGGGTGCCCGGCACCGATCCGTCGTTGCCCGCGCTGCTGGTGCAGGGCCACCTCGACGTCGTCCCGGCGGACGCCGCGGACTGGTCGGTGGATCCGTTCGCCGGCGAGATCCGCGACGGCTACCTGTGGGGCCGCGGCGCGACCGACATGAAGGACTTCGTCGCGATGGTGCTCGCCGCGCTGGCCGGCGGGGTGCGCCCGCGGCGGGAGCTGGTGCTGGCGTTCGTCGCCGACGAGGAGGACCGCGGCGAGTGGGGCGCGCACTGGCTGGTCGCGACGCATCCGGAGCTGTTCGAAGGCTGCGAAGCGGCGATCAGCGAGTCGGGCGGCTACACCTACCACGTGCCGGCCGCCGACGGCCGTGACGTGCACCTGTACCCGGTCGGGACGGCCGAGCGCGGCACCGCGCACCTGCGGTTGACCGCCCGCGGCCGCGCGGGGCACGGCTCGCGGCCCAACGACGAGAACGCCGTCACCCGGCTGGTGGGCGCGTTGCACCGGATCGCCGCGCACCGCTGGCCGGTGACGCTGACCCCGGCGGTGCGGGCGTTCCTGGAGCGGACCGGTGACGCGCTCGGGGTGCCGGTGGACCTGTCCTCTTCGGACGGGGTGGACGCGGCGGTGGCGGCGCTGGGCCCGGCGGGCGGGCTGGTGCTGCCGACGGTCCGCAACAGCACGACCCCGACGATGCTCGAAGCGGGGTACAAGGTGAACGTGATCCCGTCGACGGCGACCGCGCAGGTCGACGTCCGGGTGCTGCCGGGCACCGAGGAGTCGTTGTTCGCGGCGCTGGACGAGCTGCTCGGTGCCGGGGTGACGCGGGAGTTCGTGGCGCACCAGCCGCCGGTGCAGGCGCCGGTGGACTCGCCGTGGTTCTCGGCGATGGCCGATGCGCTGCGCGCCGAGGACCCCGAGGCCGTCGTGGTGCCGTACTGCCTGGGCGGCGGCACGGACGCGAAAGCGTTCGCCCAACTGGGGATCGCCAACTACGGGTTCGCGCCGCTGTGGCTGCCGAAGGGCTTCCCGTACCGCGCGATGGCGCACGGGGTGGACGAGCGGGTCCCGGTGGAGGGCCTGCACTTCGGGACGCGGGTGCTGTCCCGGTTCCTCGCTACCGTGTGAACTCGGCCCAGTAGCGGAGGCCGTCGTGGATGGTCTCCAGGCTGACCAGCCGCACGCCGCCTTGGGCGGCCGACTCGATCTCCGCCCGGGTGAACGGCCAGGGCGGTCCCGGCTCGGCGGCCACGTTCTCCGCCGCCACCTCCGACACCAGCATCGTGCCGCCGGGGGCGAGGAACCCGGCCAGGGACGTGATCGCGGCCGCCCGGAAGTCGCGGGGCATGGCCTGGATGTTGATGATCTCCACGACCAGGTCGAACGCCTGGTGCCACTCCCCCGGTGGCTTCAGCAGGTCCGCCACCACGTAGTCCACTCCTGACTCCGGGAACCGGGCGCGGGCGGCTTCGACCGCGGACGAGGCGACGTCGAACGCCGTCACCGCCCACCCGGCCGACGCCAGCAGTTCGGCGTCGTCGCCCAGGGCGCTGCCGACGACCAGCGCGCGGCGGCCTTCGCCGGGACGCAGCCAGCCGGCGAGCGCCGCGTTCGGCTTGCCGCGGGTCCACGGCACCTCGGCCTCGCCGCGCGCGGCGGCGGTGTAGAGCTCGTCGAACCAGCGGGTCGGGCTGCCGTCGGCGAGGGAGGCGCGGGCGAGGACACGGTCGGCGGGTTCCGGCGTCGTCATGATCGTGACCTTAGCGACGACGCCGGACCCGCGTGACCGGTTTACCGGGCGACCGGCCCCGGGATGGCGTACAGCCGGTTGCCGGCCCAGTCGACGACGTCCCGGACCGGCGAGAGAGGCGGGGCCGGGCGGAAGTTGGCCGCGTCGTCGACGCTGCCGGTGCCGTCGTAGACCGCGCGCTGGGGGTAGGCGAACACCGGCCGGGTGCGGGTGACGTTGCCGGCGTCGTCGCGGCCGGTCGCGGTCACCTTGGCAGGCGCGGTGCCGCGTTCGACCCAGGCGACGAGTTCCTTCAGCGGGTCGAACTCGGTGAGCGTGGTGCCGCCGCCGCAGTGGTAGAGGGACGGGACCATGAACAGCCGCGCCCAGTCCTGGCCGCGGCCGTGGGTGAGCCGCTGGTAGTAGTCGAGCGTGCCGGCCGGCGGGATGGCCTGGTCGGCGAAGCCGTGCCAGAGCACGAGCTTGCCGCCGCGGCGCTGGAACGCCGAGAGGTCGAGGCTCATCGCGTTGTAGCGGGCGCCGACCGGGGTGAGCCGGTCGAACTCGCGGCGGGTGAAGGCGAAGTCGTCGACCTTCGAGGCCGGGGCGCCGATCGGGTAGCCGAGGTACTTGAGGTAGTTGTCGGCGAGGCTGCGGGCGAAGCCGACGCCGCCGGTCTCGGGCACGCCGATGATCCAGCCGGCCCACGACAGTTCCGAGCCGGGTTCCTGGCCGCCGGGGTAGAGCAGGGTGCCGTGGGCGTCGGTGGGCGGCGCGTACAGCTTCCGCACGACGCCGACCTGCGCCGGGGTGAGGCACGCCGGGGTGTCGGGGCCGGCGCAGGTCAAGGTGGCGGGGTCGAAGCGGCAGGCGCGCGGGTCGTCGAGCTGCCCGTCGGTGAGCCCGTCGAGGCGGTCGCAGGCGGCGAGGACGGCGGCGTGCAGGGCGGGCAGCTTCGCCGCGGTGAGGATGGGGCTGCCGTCGGCGGCGTCGTTCGCCCGCGCGAGCCATGTCTGGTACACCCCGAGCAGCGGTGACCAGTAGTTCGCGGGGGCGCCGGCGACGATGCCGTCGAAGTCGGCCGGGTAGCGCTGGGCGAGCAGGAGGCCTTCGCGGCCGCCGTCGGAGCAGCCGGTGAAGTAGGACTTCTTCGGCGGCGAGCCGTAGAACGCCTGGATGATCGCCTTCGAGGCGCGGGAGACGACGTGGGGTGCGCGGAACTCGAAGTCGTCGCGGGCGGCCTGGTCGTGCGCTCCCCAGCTGCCGTCGTCGACGACGGCGGGGGTCCGGCCGACGTGGCCGTCGTCGGTGGCGGCGACCGCGACGTCGCCACCGTGCGGGAGGTCGCAGTCGGCGAAGGCGGGCGGGGTGACGATGCCGCAGAAGCCGCCGCAGCCGTACTGCAGGTAGCGGCCGGCGTAGGTCTTGGTGGGCAGCCGCAGCTCGAAGCGGACGGCGGGCTCGACGTAGCCCTGGACGCCGCAGTACTCGGGGTCGGTGCCGGTCGCGGCGACGACGGCCGCCGAGGTGACGTGTGTGGTGGCGCCCGGGAGGGCGAACCCGCGGACCAGGTCGCCGCAGGTGGTGGCGGGCCGGATGGCGGAGTCCGGCGCGGCGGTGGCGGTCGCCGGGCCGAATCCGGCCGTGGCGAGGAAGAGTGTGACGACGGCGGTGAAGATCCGGACTGTGCTCATTCGGGTCCCGTTCCCCTCGGTTGTCCAGTTCTGGTCAGGTTTGCCGACCGGTCTTGACATCGATGTCACCCGCGCGTTTCGCTTCCTGGGCACCGCCGGTCCCCGTCCGTCGGTCCCCCGTTCACCCTCCAGAGCTTGGAGCAACGATGCCCCGAAGCGCCAGACCGCCGGTCGCTTTCCTGGTGACCGCCGCCGTGGTCGCCGCCGGCCTGGTCGCCCTCCCCGCGGCCTCGTCCGCCGCCGAAGACGCCCTCCCCGCCGATTTCTCGTCCTCCTTCGAACCCGGTGACGTCCAGCCGACCTGGACCGACACCGTCGACACCGACGCGGCGGGCAAGCCCCGCGCGTCCGGCATCAACGGCGCGAACGGCACGGCCATCCCCGGCGACATCCGCGGCAAGGTGACCGAGACGAGCGCGAGCAGCGAGAACGCCAGTGGCGGCGAGGTGGTGTCGAACCTCGTCGACGGGACCACGGACACGAAGTGGCTGTCCTGGGACCCGACGGCGTGGGCGCAGATCACGCTGTCGGAGCCCACCTCGATCACGCACTACGCGCTGTCGTCGGCCAACGACTTCGACAACCGCGACCCGAAGGACTGGACGCTGCAGGGCTCCACCGACGCCCTGACCTGGACGGACCTGGACAAGCAGGCCGACCAGGCGTTCACCGAGCGGTTCCAGCGGAAGGACTACCAGCTGGCCGCGCCGAGCGCGGCGTACAAGTTCTTCCGGCTGAACGTCACCCGCAACAACGGCGGGCCGATCCTGCAGCTGTCGGAGCTGCTGCTGGCCAACGACGAGCCGGCGCCGCCGCCGCTGCCGAACATGCGCAGCTTCACCGACTCCGGCCCGACCAGCGGCTACACGAACAAGAACCGCGTCGGCTTCACCGGGCTCAAGGCATTCCGCTACTCCGGCAGCCAGACCGCGGACGGCCACGGCTGGTCGTACAACAAGGTCTTTGACGTGAACGTGCCGGTCGTCGCCTCGACCGAGCTGTCCTACAAGGTGCAGCCGCAGTTCATCACCGGTGACCTGAAGTACCAGAGCACGAACGTCGCGATCGACCTGGTCTTCACCGACGGCACCCGGCTGCGCGACCTCGGCGCGACCGACCAGTACGGCTTCCCGCTGACGCCCGAAGGCCAGGGCGCGAGCAAGGTGCTCTACACCAACCAGTGGAACCTGGTGCGCTCGGCGATCGGCACGGTGGCCAAGGGCAAGACGATCGACCGGATCCTCGTCGGCTACGACAACCCCGACGGCCCCGGCTCGCTGCAGGGCTGGCTGGACGACGTGAAGATCTCCGCCACGCCGACGCCGCCGGCGAGCACCCGCCCGACCGACAACGTGCTCACCACGCGGGGCACCATGGCCAACGGCTCGTTCTCCCGGGGCAACAACTTCCCGGCCACGGCCGTGCCGCACGGGTTCAACTTCTGGACCCCGGTGACCGACGCGAACGCCGACAACGACGACGTGCGGTGGATGTACAACTACCACAGCCAGAACAACGAGCAGAACCTGCCGGAGCTGCAGGCGTTCAGCGTCAGCCACGAGCCGAGCCCGTGGATGGGCGACCGGCAGACCTTCCAGGTGATGCCGTCGGCGGCCACCGGGGTGCCGGACGCGAACCATGACGCCCGGGCGCTGGCGTTCAAGCACGACAACGAAACCGCTCGCGCGCACTACTACGGCGTGCAGTTCGAGAACGGGATCAAGACCGAGATCGCGCCGACCGACCACGCGGCGATGTTCCGGTTCTCCTTCCCGGGCGCCGACTCCAGCCTGATCTTCGACAACTTCAAGAACCAGGGCGGGCTGACGCTCGACACCGCGACCGGCACGCTGTCGGGCTTCACCGACGTCAAGAGCGGCCTGTCAGCGGGTGCGGGCCGGATGTTCGTCTACGCGAGCTTCGACAAGCCGGTAACCGCCGGCGGGAAGCTCACCGGGCAGGGTCACGACGACGTCGCCGGCTACCTGCGGTTCGCCGCCGGCGCCGACAAGACCGTGAACATGCGGATCGCGACGTCGCTGCTCAGCGTCGAGCAGGCGAAGAAGAACCTGGCGCAGGAGATCGCGCCGAACGCGACCTTCGACACCGTCCGCGACGCCGCGCAGCGGGTCTGGGACGACCAGCTCAAGGTGATCGAGGTCGAGGGCGCGTCGAAGGACCAGCTCACGACGCTCTACTCGAACCTGTACCGGCTGTTCCTCTACCCGAACTCCGGGTTCGAGAACACCGGCACGGTCCAGAAGCCGGCCTACAAGTACGCGAGTTTCGTCTCGCCGAAGGTCGGCGCGGACACCCCGACGCAGACCGGGTCGAAGATCGTCGACGGCCAGACCTACGTCAACAACGGGTTCTGGGACACCTACCGCACCACCTGGCCGGCGTACTCGCTGCTCACGCCGGACATGGCCGGGAAGATGGTCGACGGGTTCGTGCAGCAGTACCGCGACGGCGGCTGGATCTCCCGGTGGTCCTCGCCGGGCTACGCCGACCTGATGACCGGCACCAGCGCCGACGTGGCCTTCGCCGACGCCTACCTCAAGGGCGTGAAGAACTTCGACGTCAAGTCGTTCTACGACGCGGCGCTGAAGGACGCGACGGTGACGCCGCCGAACAACGCGGTCGGCCGCAAGGGCGTCGACGAGGGCATGTTCCTCGGGTACGCGCCGAACACCGCCGACCACGGGTTCTCGTGGTCGATCGAGGGGTACGTCAACGACTTCGGCATCGCGAACCTGTCGAAGAAGCTCTACGACGAGGCTCCGGTGAGCGATCCGCGCAAGCAGGAGTACCTCTCGAACTACGAGTACTTCACCAGCCGGGCCCAGCAGTACGTGAACCTGTTCGACCCGAGCGTCGGGTTCTTCCAGGGCCGGGACGCGGCGGGCAAGTTCAGCCGGTCGACGCAGGACTACGACCCGCGGGTGTGGGGCATCGACTACACCGAAACCGACGGCTGGGGCATGGCGTTCTCCGTGCCGCAGGACGGTCAGGGCCTGGCGAACCTCTACGGCGGCAAGGCGGGCCTGGCGAAGAAGCTCGACGCGTTCTTCGCCGACCAGGAGACCGCGAACTTCCCGGGCTCCTACGGTGGCGTGATCCACGAGATGCGCGAGGCGCGGGACGTGCGGATGGGCCAGCTCGGCCACTCCAACCAGGCCTCGCACCACACGCTCTACATGTACGACTACGCCGGTCAGCCGTCGAAGACGCAGGCGAAGGTCCGCGAGGCGCTCTCGCGGCTCTACACCGGCAGCGAGATCGGGCAGGGCTACGCGGGCGACGAGGACAACGGCGAGCAGTCGGCCTGGTGGACCTTCAGCGCGCTGGGCTTCTACCCACTGCAGATGGGCAGCCCGAACTACGTGATCGGGTCGCCGCTGTTCAAGAAGGCGACGATCCACCTGGCCGGCGGCAAGGACCTGGTGATCAACGCGCCGAAGAACAACGCGAAGAACGTCTACGTCCAGGGTGTGAAGGTCAACGGCAAGGCGTACAGCTCGACGTCGCTGTCGCAGGACCTGATCGCGCGCGGCGGGGTCATCGACTTCGACATGGGACCGAACCCCTCCTCGTGGGGTACCGGCCCGAACGACGCACCGAAGTCGATCACCCAGGGTGACGCGGTGCCGGCGCCGCTGCACGACGAGACCGGCCCCGGCAAGGGCACCCTGTCCACTTCGGACGGATCGAACGCCGGTGCGCTGCTCGACAACACCTCGCGCACCCAGGCCGCCGTCACCGGGGCCGTGCAGTACCAGCTGAACAACACCGACGAGGCCGTCACGAATTACACGCTGACGTCCCAGACCGGTGCGGGCGACCCGAAGAGCTGGACGCTGAAGGGCTCCTACGACGGCAAGACGTGGGCGGTGGCCGACCAGCAGGCGAACCAGGCGTTCAGCTGGCGGCAGCAGACCCGCGCGTTCAAGGTGGCCAACCCGGCGCACTACGCCTACTACAAGCTCGAAGTCACCGCGACCAGCACCGGCGCCCCGGCGCAGCTGGCCGAGTTCGAGCTGCTGGGCAAGCCGGACGCCGCCTGCACCCGCACGATCACCGGCGTTTCGAACGGCCCGCTCACGATCTCGTCCGGCACGGTGTGCCTGCAGGACGCGACGGTGTCGGGTCCGGTGACCGTGGGTGGCGGCGCGTCGCTGATCGTCCGCGGTGGCGAGATCAAGGGCCCGCTCGCCGCCACGGGCGCGGGTCAGGTCGTGCTGAACCGCACGAAGGTGGGCGGCCCGGTGGCGATCACCGGGGCGACCGGCCAGGTGTCGATCGAGCTGACGCAGGTGGGTGGCCCGGTCGCACTGACCGGCAACCACGGGCCGGTGCTGACGTCCAGCACGATCGGCGGCCCGCTGGCCTGCGCGGCCAACTCGCCGGTACCGACGGACTACGACCTCCCGAACACCGTCCGCGGCCCGGCCGCCGGGCAGTGCGCGAAGATCTAGTCCCGTAGTCGAGTGGATGCCCTCCCCGCGGTCCGGCGGGGAGGGCATCCTCGCGCCATGGAGTTCTTCTGCTACCACCGCGACCGGCCGGGCTCGACCGCCTTGCGCGAGCAGCTGCGGGAAGAGCACTGGGCCTACATGGACCGGTTCCCGGGGATGATCGCCCGCGGGCCGACGTTCGACGGCGACACCCCGACGGGCAGCGTGCACATCGTCGACCTGCCGGACCCGGCGGCGGCGCGCGCGTTCGCGTTCGACGAGCCCGGCTACCAGGCGGGGGCGTACCGGGACGTGCTGCTGCGCCGCTGGCACAACGCGCTGGGCCGCACGATGTGGGCCTTCCCGGGTGGGCGCGAGGGCGGCGACCGCTACCTGGTCCTCGGGTTCGGTTCGGGAGAGCCGGCCGAGGTGGCGGCCCCGCGGGACGAGCTGATCGCCTGCGGGCCGTTGCTGTCGGATGATGGTGCGGCGTGGCTGGGGACGGCGGTGCTGCTGAGGGCACCGGACGCGGAGACAGCGCGGGCGGTGCTGACCCCGGGTCGGTATCCGGGGATCGAGGTCCACCGCTGGCAGTTCGGCGGACGTCCGGGCTGACCCCGTTGCCCCGGAGGGTCGGTTCGCGTACCCAGGCAGTCGGTTCGCGTACCTGGACGGTCGGTTCGCGTATCGGGTGCGGAGTCGCCGCGGCCGGGGATCAGCAGCAGGAGCGGCGCAGCTCGGCGCCTTCGTGCCGGACGGTGGGCGTGCTCACCGGCCATCACTCCCCGCGTCGAGCGCACGCTACGCCGTTCGGCGGATACGGTAAGCGCATGTCCGACGCCGTGTTCTTCTCCTCCTTCGAAACCGGTGACCCGCAGCCCGCGGACCCCGCCCTCACGGTCGACCGCGGCCCGGACCGCTCCCCCACGGCCAAGACCGGCGTCGGCTTCACCGGGGCGAAGGCCCTGCGCTACACCGCCCGCCCGAGCAGCGCCCTGTTCACCCTCGACGTGCCCGTCAACGCGGACACCGAGCTGTCCTATGTGGTCTTCCCGCAGGCCGACGGCGAGATCCCCGCCTACCACGCCACCCGGGTCAGCCTCGACGTCGAGTTCGCCGACGGCACCTCCGCCGGATTCGCTCCGGTGGACGACAAGACGCTGTGGGTGGACCAGTGGAACCTCGTCCGCCGCCCGCTCGGGGCGTTCGCGGGCCGCCGGATCAGCCGGATCGTGCTGCGGACCGCCTCTCCCGAAGGCGAGGTCACCGGGTGGATCGACGACGTCCGCGTCGCCGACCGCCGCGAGCCACCCCGGGACCCGGTCGACTTCGTCCGCACCACCCGCGGCACGCACTCCAGCGGTGACTTCTCCCGCGGCAACAACTTCCCCGCGACCGCCGTGCCGCACGGGTTCAACTTCTGGACCCCGGTCACCGACGCCGGTGTCACCAACTGGATCTACTCCTACCACCGCCACAACGACGCGGAGAACCGCCCGGCACTGCAGGCCCTCGCCCTGAGCCACCAGCCGAGCCCGTGGATGGGCGACCGGCACACCTTCCACGTCATGCCCGGCACCGGCCCGCTGCAGCGCGACCGCCGCAAGCGCGCCCTGGCCTTCTCCCACGACGACGAGACCGACTCGCCGCACCACTACGGCGTCCGGTTCGCCAACGGCATGACCGCCGACCTCGCCCCGACGTCCCACGCGGCGATCCTGCGTTTCACCTTCCCCGAGAAGCACGGCTGGCTGCTGTTCGACAACGCCGCCAACCGCGGCCGGCTCCGCCTGAACGCCGACACCGGCGAGATCAGCGGGTACACGCGGGTCCGCAGCCGCCTGTCCGCCGGTGCGCGCCGGATGTTCGTCTACGGCGTGACCGACGCCCCGGCGACCCGCGGCGCCAAGGTCCGGGTGCCGCCCTGGCGGCGCGTCTCGGGCTACTTCGAGTTCGACGGTCCCGACGCGACGCTGCGGATCGCGACGTCGCTGATCAGCCTCGCGCAGGCCAAGCGCAACCTCGAGCTGGAGATCCCCGCCGGGACGACGTTCGAGCAGGTCCGCGACCAGGCCCGCGAACTCTGGCAGGAGCACCTGAGCAAGATCGAGGTCGAAGGCGCCACCGAGGACCAGCGGACCACGCTGTACTCCAACCTGTACCGGCTGTTCCTCTACCCGAACGTCGCCCACGAGAACACCCCGAAGGGCGTCCGGCACGCCAGCCCGGTGGTGCGCCGGTGGTGGCCGAGCACCCGGCGGCGCACCGGCGCGAAGGTCGTCGACGGCGAGCTGTACGTCAACAACGGGTTCTGGGACACCTACCGCACCACCTGGCCCGCGTACGCGCTGCTCAGCCCGGCGCAGTGCGGCCGGATGGTCGACGGGTTCGTCCAGCAGTACCGCGAAGGCGGCTGGATCTCGCGGTGGTCCTCACCCGGGTACGCGGACCTGATGACCGGCACCAGCTCCGACGTCGCCTTCGCCGACGCCTACCTCAAAGGCGTCCGCAATTTCGACGTCGAAGCCGCTTTCGACGCCGCTCTCAAGAACGCCACCGTCACCCCGCCGCACCGCTCGGTCGGGCGCAAGGGGCTCGAGCAGTCGATCTTCCTCGGCTACACCCCCACGTCAGTCCACGAGGGACTGTCCTGGGCGCTGGAGGGGTGCATCAACGACTTCGGCCTCGCCAACCTCTCCGACGCGCTCTCCCGGGAAAGCGAAGGACCCCGGGCGCGGATGTACGCGGACTACGCCGCCTACTTCCACGAGCGCGCGAAGCACTACGTCCACCACTTCGACCCGAAGATCGGCTTCTTCCAGGGCCGCCACCGCGACGGCCGCCGCAAGTTCGCCCCCGAGGGCTACGACCCGGCCGCCTGGGGCGGCGACTTCGTCGAGACGAACGCCTGGAACACCGCCTTCACCGCACCCCACGACGGCCCCGGCCTCGCGGCACTGCACGGCGGCAACGCCGGCCTCGAAGCCAAGCTCGACGAGTTCTTCGCCACCCCCGAGACCGGCCGCCGCCCCGGCGCGTACGGCGGCCTGATCCACGAGATGACCGAAGCCCGCGACATCCGCATGGGGCAGTACGGCCACTCCAACCAGCCCTCGCACCACATCCCGTACGTCTACAACCTCGCCGGCGCGCCCGCGAAGGCCCAGCGCGTCGTGCGCGAGGTGCTGCGGCGGCTCTACCTCGGCAGCGAAATCGGGCAGGGCTACCCCGGCGACGAGGACAACGGCGAGATGTCCGCGTGGTGGGTGTTCAGCGCCCTGGGCTTCTACCCCCTGGCCGTCGGCAGCCCCCGCTACGCGATCGGCTCACCGCTGTTCGAGAAGGCGACCGTGCACCTGGGCGAGGGCAAGAAGCTCGTCGTCCGCGCCCCCGGCAACACCGACGACACCGTCTACGTCCGCGGCCTGACCGTCGACGGCGAACCACACGACGCGACGACCATCGCCCACGCCACCCTCGCCGGCGGCGCCGAACTGGTCTTCGACCTCACCACCGAACCCACCGCCTGGGGTGCCCCGCCGCCGCCCGCCGAACAGCCGGACCCGATCTCCGACCTGACCGGCACCGCCGCCAGTGAGGACGCCAAGAGCGTCGACGCGCTCTTCGACGACACCACCCGCACCGAGGTCACCTTCCGCGGCGCCACCCCGGCCATCGAGTTCACCGTCACCGGCGAATCCCGCGAAGTCACGATGTACACGCTCACCTCCGGCGGCCGCGGCGGCGATCCCAGCGCCTGGGTGCTGGAAGGCTCCGACGACGGCGCCGACTGGACCACCCTCGACGAACGCACCGGCGAGCTGTTCCGCTGGCGCCGCCAGACCCGGCCCTTCGTCCTGGCCACCCCGGCCGCCTGCGCCCGTTACCGGCTGCGGATCACCGCCACCCGCGGCCGCCGCGCCACCCTCGCCCAGTGGGAGCTGCTCGCCCGATGAACCACTTCCGCACCGCCGCCCTCGACCGGCTCGCGGCGGCCGACCCCGGCCTGGTCCGGCTGCGGCTGGCCGGCTCCGCCGTCCTCGGCATCGTCCTCGCCGTCGGCGCGCTGCTCCCCGCCCACCTGCCGCTGACCGTCATGCTCGTCGGCGCCATCGCCGCGATGATGACGGCCTTCACCGTCAACGACCCCACCCCGGGCAGCCAGGCCGTCACGCTCGTCCTGGCGTTCCTCACCGGCGCCGCCTCGATCACCGTCGCCAGCCTCGGCTCGGCCATGCCGCCGCTCGACAGCATCGTGTTCGTCCTGCTGATCTTCGTCGCCGTCTACGCCCAGCGCTTCGGCGCCCGCGGCACCGCCCTCGGCTCGATCGGCTTCTTCCTGTTCTTCTTCCCGATGTTCCTGCAGGCCCACCTCGCGCAGGTCCCGCAGCTGCTGATGGCGCTCGGCGTCGGCGTCCTCGCCAACGCCGTCGTCCGGTTCGTCCTGTTGCGCCACAACGCCGAGGCCGAGTTCCTGCGCGTGCGCCGGGCCTTCCGCGCCCGCCTCGCCGCCGTCGTCCGCGCCACCGAGGCCTACCTGGCCGTCAACGGCAGCGAACGCACCCGCAAGCAGCTCCGCTCGGCGATCAGCCGCCTCCACGAGTGCGTCCTGCTCATCGAGGACGCCGCGCCCGACGTCGTCGACGCCCGCGCCGCCGACCGGCTGCGCCGCCGCGCCATCGAGGTCGAGCTCGCCGTGCAGTGGCTCGCGATCACCGTCCAGCGCACCTGCTCCGCCGAGCTCACCACCGACGTCCGCGACGACCTCATCGCCCGGCTCGCCCGCTTCCGGGCCCTCATGGAACGCGACCCGCGCGAGCTCCCGCTGATCAGCCAGACCGGCGAGTACAGCCGCATGCTCGTCGAAGGCAGCCGCATCGACGAACACGCCGCCCCCGGCGACGGCGTCCGCAAGGCGCTGGCCGAGCTGGCCCTGGCCGACGACCGCGCCCAGCGCGCCGCCGCCCCCGAGTCCGCAGTGGACCCCCTCGACGAGGAAGAAGACGAGCCGACCCCCGCGTTCGCCTACGACAACCGCACCCGCAGCGCCATCCAGGCCGTCGTCGGCGGCGGGCTCGCCGTGCTCGGCGGCGAACTCGTCTCCCACCAGCGCTGGTACTGGGCCGTCCTCACCGTCTTCGTCGTGTTCATCGGCGCCTCCAGCGCCGGCGCCACCTTCGTCAAGGGCGTCCGCCGCCTCGGCGGCACCCTCATCGGCATCGTCGGCGGCGTCCTGCTCGCGCTCCTGGTCGGCGGCAACACCGCCGCCACGCTCTCGCTGATCCTGGTGTGCGTGTTCGGGATGGTCTACACCGCCCGCGTCTCCCAGGTCGTGATGGCCTTCTTCATCACGAGCATGCTCGGCCTGCTCTACAGCCTGCTCGGCACGTTCAGCCTCGAAGTGCTGTGGATCCGCGTCGCCGAAACCGCCGTCGGTGCCGCCGCGGGCATCCTCGCCGCCGTCGTCATCGTCCCCGTCCGCACCCGCTCGGTCATGCTCGACGACATCTCCGCCGTGCTCGACGAGCTGGCGGAGTTCCTCGAACACACCCGCGACCTGCTCGCCGGCGAAGAGAACGTCAACATCATCGAACTCTCCCGCGACCTCGACCGCGCCGTCGAACAGGTCCGCACCACCATCGAACCGCTCACCCACCCGGTCAACCTCCGCAGCGCCCGCCGCGACTACGGCTGGCACGTGCTCACCACACTGGAGACCATCGCCTTCCGCGCCCGCCACGTCGCCGCCCGCGCCCAGCCCGGGCAGCTCGCCGGCGAGAACGCCGACCGCCTGCGCCAGTTCACCGGCCGGCTCCTGGCCAACATCGACGTCCTCCGCAAAGCACTCGACGCGCCGGGCGGCCCCACCCCCGGCACGCTCGTGCGCGACGACGGCACCCCGGTGTCCGACCGCGTCGAGCAGGCCGAAACCCGGGCCGTCCTCTCCAGCCTCAGCCACCTCGACGAGGCCCTCGTCTCCCTCGGCCGCGTCTTCGACGTCCAGGCCACCGACCCCCGCGCCCCCGCGAAGAAGTGACCGCCGGGGCGGCACGGTGACCGGCCGCGCCGCCCCGCGTTCACGGTGCTCCGATCAGGGACAGGACAACCACGCGAAGTGGTACGTGGTCGTGATGCTGCCGTCGGTCGAGTCCATCGTCACGTAGCTCGTCGTCTTCTTCGGATCCGACGTCCCGGCCGCGGCCCGCAATTCCGTGTTGACGTTCAGATTGCGTTCCTCACCGCACGGCTTGAACACGATCGCGCCGACTTCCGTCGAATCGGTGAAATGCCAGTCGTCCTCGAACGGCCCCGTCAACGGATGTTGCATGTAGGCCGTCGGAGAATTGCCCTGGAAATAGTAGTTCGCTCTTTCCAGGCCGGTCGCGCCCCGTTCCAAGTGGGCGAATCCGCGGTAGTCCGCCTGCGCGATTCCGTAGGTGAACCCCTGCGGCACGTGCACCCGCAAGCCGATCTGGCAGTTCTTCCGGGCGTCCAGCGGCCCGGCGCCGACCCCGACCAGCGCCGTGTAAGCGCTGTAGGTCACGGTGAACGCCGTGTTGTCCTGCGACACCGCCACCGCGGACGTGCCGGCCGGGCAGCCCGTGCCATTGGCGTTGACGACGTCGATGACGATTTTGTCGGGCGGCGGAGGGGTGTTCCACGAATGCGGGGTGACCACAGAGGAAAGCGCCATTACGGCAGCAACGACCGCAGACAGCATCGGAATCCTTCCCAATACATTCGAATTGGGGTACGGGGGCGCCGACCATGGTAGCGAATGGATCATGGTCCCCAACCCCGCTGAACGGAGCAACAAGCGACAGCCGTCCCGCCACGCGGTATACCGATAATTTCGGGCCGTCATTCCCGCGAAAACGAAAGAATACGACCGGAAAACGATTTCGCGCCCCCGGACCGCTGCCCGCCGTCCGCGATCACCCCGCGACGTCCGGGCTTGATCGTTTCACTCCGCCACGAGACCCGCGGCCCGCCCCAGCGTCGCCACCCCCGCGGGCGACCACGGCCCGGCCGTGATCACGACCGCGTGGTCGATCCCCCACTCCGCGAACTCCCCGCACCGCCGCGCGAACGACTCCGCGGACTCACCCCGCTCCAAGCGCGTGCTGATCGTCTTCTCGACCTCCCCGTACGGCCGCCCCACCTCCTCGCAGTGCCGCGCGAGCACCGCCAGCTTGTGCCGCACCGTCTTCCCGCCGTCGGGGACGTCGAACACGTTGCACGCGTCGGCGTAGCGCGCGACCAGCCGCAGCGTCTTGCGCTCACCCGCGCCGCCGATCAGCACCCGCGGCCGGCGCAAAGGCCGCGGCACTCCGATCGGACGCTCCAGCCGGTAGTGCCGGCCCTCGAACGCCGAGTCGTCCCCGGCCCACATCCGCAGCGCCAGCCGGAGGGTCTCCTCCAGCCGCTCGAACCGCTCGCCCACGGGCGGGAACGGCAGGCCCATCGCCCGCGCCTCGCCGGCGTGGTGCCCGGTGCCGATCCCGAACCGCGCCCGTCCGCCGGACAGGACGTCGAGCGTCGTGACCGCCTTGACCAGCAGCGCGGCGGCCGGAACGTCACCGCCGAGACCATCGTGCCCAGCCCGATCCGGCCGGTCCGCGCGGCCAGGAACCCCAGCGTCGTGTACGCCTCGAGCATCGCCGAATCCGGCGTGCTGTGCGGGTCGGCCTGCAGCAGGTGATCGGCCACCCACAGCGTGTCCAGCCCGGCGTCGTCGGCCGCCACGGCGATGCCCGTCAGCTCGTCCGTCGGTTTGCCCGGCCACGAGAAGTCCGTGACCCCGATGCTCACCCGCACGGCTACCCCCTCGTCAGCAGTTCCAGGTGGTGGCCGTCGGGGTCCTCGAAGTACACCCCGCGCCCGCCGTTCAGGTCGTTGACCTCGCCGGGCCGCTCGTGGAACGGGTCGGCCCAGTAGGTGAGGCCGGCCCGCTCGATCCGCGCCATCGCGGCGTCGAAGTCGTCCTCGCCGACCAGGAACGCGTAGTGCTGGCTCGTCACGCGGTCCACCCGCAGGTAGTCGAGCGTGACGCCGTTCGCGAGCCGCACCGGCACGAACGGCCCGGTGGCCGGCTCGGTCCGCAGGCCCAGGATCCCGGCGAGGAACTCCGCCGACTTCTCCCGGTCGGTCGCGCACACGATGGTGTGGTTCAGCTCGACGCTCATCGCCCGCCTCCTTCCGGGGCGAACGGCGGCGGGCCGCCGATCGGGCTCAGGTGCATGCCGGCCAGCCGCCAGCGGTCCTCGTCGCGGACCAGCACGTGCGTGGCGCGGAACCGGCCGTTCACCGGGTTCCCCTGGTGCTTGGCGACCTGGGCGTGCACGCCGATCGCGATGGCGGTCGCGCCGAAGTCGTGGACCTCGACCTCGGCCCAGTCCAGCTTCTCGGTGACCAGCGCGCCGCCGCTGTAGCGCGCCAGCCACTGGTCGCGGTCCAGGACGAAGCCGAGCGGGCCGACCAGGCGGAAGCCGTCGACGGCCAAGCCGGCCAAAACCTCGGTGTCCCCGCGCTCCTCCGCCGCGGCCCAGACCCGGCCGAACTCGCGGACCTGCTCTTCGGTGCTCATCGCGTTCCCCTTCCGGTTCGATGAGCACAACGTTAGATGTCTAACCATTAGATGTCAAACGCTTAGATCTCTCGGCATCTGCGGTAGGGTCCGACCCGTGCCAGCACCCACCACCACCCCCATCGGCGTCGTCCTCGCCCGCACCGCCAAAACCGCCGCCCGCGCCTTCGACCAAGCCCTCGCCGCCGCCGGCGGCTCCCAACCCGTCTGGCAGATCCTCATCTCCCTCAAAACCCACCCCGTCGCCAACCAACGCGAACTCGCCGACGCCGTCGGCATCCAAGGCGCCACCCTCACCCACCACCTCAACGCCATGGAAACCACCGGCCTCGTCACCCGCCGCCGCGACCCCGCCAACCGCCGCGTCCACCTCGTCACCCTCACCCCCGACGGCGAACAGCTCTTCCTCCGCCTCGCCTCCGCCGCCATCGCCCACGACGAACGCATGCGAAAAGGCCTCACCGACACCGAGATCACCCAGCTCGCCCACCTCCTCCACCGCCTCGCCGCCAACGTCACCGATACCTGATCGATCCAGCGAGAGTGACTGGACGCACCCGGCCCGCGACCACGAGGAGAGATAGGCTCCACTGCACTAGCCAAAGTCGTCTCAAGCTGGAGAACCGCAATGACCCAAGCCCCTGTCAACGTGACCGTCACCGGCGCCGCCGGCCAGATCGGCTACGCGCTGCTCTTCCGCATCGCGTCCGGTCAGCTGCTCGGCCAGGACGTCCCGGTGAAGCTGCGGCTCCTCGAGATCCCGCAGGCGGTCAAGGCGGCCGAGGGCACCGCCATGGAGCTCGACGACGGCGCGTTCCCCCTCCTGGCCGGCACCGACATCTTCGACGACCCCAAGCAGGCCTTCGAAGGCACCAACATCGCCCTCCTCGTCGGCGCCCGCCCCCGCAGCAAGGGCATGGAGCGCGGCGACCTCCTCGAAGCCAACGGCGGCATCTTCAAGCCCCAGGGCGAAGCCATCAACGCCGGCGCCGCCGACGACATCAAGGTCCTCGTCGTCGGCAACCCCGCCAACACCAACGCCCTCATCGCCCGCTCGCACGCCCCCGACGTGCCCGCCGACCGCTTCACCGCGATGACCCGCCTCGACCACAACCGCGCCCTCGCCCAGCTCTCCAAGAAGCTCGGCGTACCGGTCACCGAGCTCAAGAAGCTCGCCATCTGGGGCAACCACTCCGCCACCCAGTACCCCTCGGTCCAGCACGCCGAGGTCGGCGGCAAGAGCGTCGAGGTCGACCAGGCCTGGCTCGAGAGCGACTTCATCCCGACCGTCGCCAAGCGTGGTGCCGCCATCATCGAAGCCCGCGGCCTGTCCTCCGCCGCCTCCGCGGCCTCCGCCGCCATCGACCACGTCTACACCTGGGTCAACGGCACCCCGGCCGGCGACTGGACCTCCGCCGGCGTCGTCTCCGACGGCTCCTACGGCGTCCCCGAAGGCCTCATCTCGTCCTTCCCGGTCACCGCCGAGAACGGCAAGTACGAAATCGTCCAGGGCCTCGAGATCGACGACTTCTCCCGCGCCCGCATCGACGCCTCCGTCGCCGAGCTCGTCGAGGAGCGCGACACCGTGCAGAAGCTCGGCCTCATCTGAGCCTGACCCTCGCACGAGAAGGGGCCACCGTCCACGCAGGACGGTGGCCCCGCTTTCGTCAACCGGCCTTCAGCGACCCGGCGACCCGAGTCCGCTCCCAGCGAACCCCGCACGCCCACAGCGAAATCGCCCCCACGCGCGCGCCCCCCGGCCCTACCGTCGGCCCATGACCCTTCTCGCCGTACCCGACATGCACGCGCCGAGCATCGCACCCGAAGACTCGGTCTACCAACAGCTCCTGCGCGACCGGATCGTCTTCCTCGGCTCCGAGGTCAACGACGAGGTCGCCAACCGGATCATCGCCCAGCTCCTCCTGCTGGCCGCCGACGACCCGGTGAAGGACATCACCTTCTACATCAACTCACCCGGCGGCTCGGTCACCGCGGGCATGGCCATCTACGACACGATGCAGCTCGTCAAACCGAACGTCTCGACCTACGGCCTCGGCTTCGTCGCGTCCATGGGCCAGTTCCTGCTCTCCTCCGGCGCCCCCGGGAAGCGCTACCTGCTGCCCAACACCCGGATCGTCATGCACCAGCCGTCGGCCGGGATCAGCGGCGCCGCCACCGACATCGCCATCCAGGCCGAAGTCTTCGGCAAGATGAAACGCCGCATCGCCGAAATCACCTCGCGCCAGACCGGCCAGACCGTCGAGCGGATCACCGCCGACGCCGACCGCGACCGCTGGTTCGACGCGGACGAAGCCCTCGCCTACGGGTTCGTCGACCACATCGTCACGAGCTGACGAACCCGCTGTGGGGCGGTTCCGGAGAACCGCCCCACAGCGCCCGCTAGCAGCTGTTGCTCAGCCGCATGCTGTTGATCCGGTCGAAGAACCGGGCGTCGAACGACCCGGCGTCGAACCACCACGTCCACTGGCCCTTGACCGTGTTCCGCACGAACTTGGGGTCACCACCGTGCGCGATCGCACCCAGGACGAACCCGGAGCTGTCCACGGCGGTCGGCCACATCAGCCACCAGTCGTCGCTGTCGCTGCTGAAGATCACCGCTTCGAACGACGCGCTGCCGTCCCGGTTCAGCGTCCACTTCGCCTGATCCATGATGCAGTCACCCTTCGAGATGGGATTCCAGCTGAACCAGCAGGAACCCGCGCCCGTGCAGGTGGCTTCCGCGGTGGCAGTGCTCGCCGTCCCCGCCGATGCCGGCACCACGAACACACTGCTCATCGCGAGCACGAACAAGCTCACGATCGTCGACAACCGACGTGATCCGCTCATCAGATTTCCTCCCCGAGAATCATCGAAGACCCCAAACTAGTTCTGCGGGGACCTCGGCGAGAGTCACGGAGGTGCGGATCGGCGGGCAGTGGCTGCTGCCCGCCTCGGCGTCTTCTGTGCGTTTTTTGGGGAGAACTGGCGCTGTGGGGCCAATTTTTTCGAAACCAGCTCCGCAGTATAGGTCGTTATACACTTGGAAGAAGTGTTCGATCAGGCTCCGTTGAGGCCGCGGCGGGCCAGCAGGGGTTCGATCTCGGGGTCGCGGCCGCGGAAGGCCCGGAAGGCGTCCATGGGGTCGATGCTTCCTCCCCTGCCGAGGAGGGTGCGGCGGAAGTGGTCGCCGTTCTCGCGGGTCAGTCCCCCGCTCTCGCGGAACCACTGGACGGTGTCGGCGTCGAGGACCTCGCTCCAGATGTAGGAGTAGTACCCGGCGCTGTAGCCGCCGCTGAAGACGTGCGCGAAGTACGTCGTGCGGTAGCGCGGCGGGATCGCTTCGACGGCCACGCCGGCCTTGACGAGCGCGTCGGTCTCGAACCGCTGGACCTCTTCGACGCGGTCGTCGACGCCGAGGCGATGCCAGGCCTGGTCGAGCAGGGACGCGGCCAGGTACTCGGTGGTCGAGAAGCCTTCGCCGTACTGCTGGGCGGCGAGGAGCTTGTCGACCTGCTCCTGGGGCAGCGCCTCCCCCGTCTCGTGGTGCTTGGCGTAGTTGGCCAGGACTTCCGGCCACAGCATCCACATCTCGTTGACCTGGGACGGGTACTCGACGAAGTCGCGGGGGACGTTGGTGCCGGAGAACGTCGGGTAGCGGACCGCGGAAAGCAGGGCGTGCAGCGCGTGGCCGAACTCGTGGAACGCGGTGACGACCTCGTCGAAGGTGAGCAGCGTCGGCTCCCCCGCCGGCGGGCGGCCGACGTTGAGGACGTTGACCACGACCGTCTTGCGGTCGAGCAGGTGCGACTGGTCGACGAAGGTGTTCATCCACGCGCCGCCGCGCTTGGCGTCGCGGGTGTACAGGTCGAGCAGGAACAGCCCGAGGGGGGTGCCGTCGGTGTCGAACACTTCGAAGGTCCGGACCTCCGGGTGGTACTTCGGGAGGTCGGTCCGCTCGGTGAAGGTGAGCCCGTAGAGCTTGGTGGCGGCGAAGAAGACGCCGTCGAGGTACACGCGGTCGGCTTCGAAGTAGGGGCGCAGGGCCTCGGTGTCGACGTCGAAGCGCTCGCGGCGGACCTGGGCGGCGTAGTACGGCCAGTCCGACGGCCGCAGCGTCGCGCCGGGAACGTCGGCTTCGAGCAGCTGCTGCAGTTCCGCGGCTTCGGTGCGGGCGTTCGCGACCGCGGCCGGCGCCAGCCGCTCGAGCAGCCCGCCGGCGGCTTCGGCGGTCTTCGCCGTCTCGTCGGCGATGACGTACGCCGCGTGGTTCGGGTAGCCGAGCAGCACGGCCCGTTCGGCCCGCAGGTGCGCGATCTCGGCGACCAGGGCGTTGTTGTCGAACTCGTTGCCGCGGTTGCCCCGTGCCATCGACGCGGCGTGGATCCGGGCGCGGATCTCGCGGTCGCGCAGCGTCTCCAGCGGCGAGGCCTGGCTCGTCGGCAGGGTCAGGGGGATGACGTACTTGCCGTCTTCGCCGCGGGCCGCCGCCGCTTCGGCCGCGGTGGCGATCGCGCCGTCGCCGAAGCCGGCGAGCTCGGCGCGGTCCTCGAGCACGACGGCGAGATCGTTGGTGTCCTTGAGCAGGTTCTGCTGGAACTTCGTCTGCAGGGTGGACAGCTGCGCGTTGAGCTCCCGCAGGCGGGCCTGTTCGGCTTCGCCGAGCCCGGCGCCCGCGCGGCTGAAGTCGAGGTGCCGCCTTTCGAGCAGCCGCCGCGACTCTTCGTCCAGGCCGAGCTCGTCGCGCCGCGCGTGGAGGGTGTCGATGCGGGCGAACAGCTTCGGGTTCAGGTGGATGGCGTCGTGGTGGGCGGCCAGCTTCGGCGCGAACTCCGCCTGGATCGCCTGGATCTCGTCGGTGCTGGTGGAGCCGGAGAGGTTGTAGAACACGCTCGCCACGCGGCCGAGCAGCTCGCCGGCGCGCTCGAGGGCGACGACGGTGTTCTCGAACGTCGGCTCGGCGTCCTGCGCCGCGATCTGCTCGATCTCCGCCGCGTGCTCGGCCAGCCCGGCCTCGAACGCGGGCCGGTAGTGCTCGTCGGCGATCCGGTCGAAGGGCGGCAGTGCGTAGGGCAGCTCGCTGGGTGCGGCGAACGGGTTGTCCGGCGAAATCATCGGGGCAGGCTCCTGGTCGGGGTGCTGGCACACTCGGTCCCGCCACCCTACGTGGTCCTCCGGTGCGGATGTCAGCGCTTTCCGGAGGTGGCCAGGCTCACGGACCGGTGGTACCGCCGACGACGGCGTCGCTGCTCCCGGCGGCCTTTTTGCCCCGTTTCGGCTTGGGCGGCGGTGGCACGATGCCGCGCAGGTCGCCGCCGTGGTCGTTGACCCGCATGACGAACGGCCGCGTCTCGGTGTAGCGCACGACCGAGATCGACGCCGGGTCGACGACGATCCGCTGGAACGCGTCCAGGTGCTGTCCGAGGGCGTCGGCGAGGATGGACTTGATCACGTCACCGTGGCTGCACAGCAACCAGACGGCGTGGTCGCCGTGCTCGGCGGCGATCCGGCGGTCGTGTTCGCGCACGGCGGCGACCGAGCGGGCCTGCATCGCCGCGAGCCCTTCGCCGCCGGGGAAGACCGCGGCCGAGGCGTGCGCCTGCACGACCCGCCAGAGCGGCTCCTTCGCGAGGTGCTTGAGCTCCTTGCCGGTCCACTCCCCGTAGTCCACTTCGGACAGCCCGGGTTCGACGAGCTTGGCCAGCCCCCGCGCGGCGGCCAGCGGCCCGACGGTCTGCTTGCACCGCAGCATGGGCGAAACGACCACCTCGGCGAGCGGCACGCCCTCGAGGCGCTCGACCAGCTTCTCCGCCTGGGCACGGCCGGTGTCGTCGAGGTTGACCTTCGGGGACCGCCCGGCGAGGACACCGGAACCGTTGGCCGTCGACTTGCCGTGCCTCAGCAGAATGACCGTACTCACGAGCCCCACCCTACGTGGGAACCGATCAAGCGGTCCCCACGCGGGCGGATCAGTGGCTGACGGGACCCGCGTTCGGGTCCAGCACCCCGGTGAAGATCAGCACGAACAGCAGCACGCCGAGCGCCAGCCGGTAGATCACGAACGGCACGAAGCTGCGCTTCTTGATGTAGGCCATCAGCCACGCGATCACCGCGTAGCCGACGCCGAACGCGACCAGCGTCGCCAGGATCGTCGGGCCCCACTGGGCCGGCACGTCGCCCGAGCCGATGTCCTTGAGCTTGTACACGCCCGAGCCGAACACCGCCGGCAGCGCCAGCAGGAACGAGTACTCCGCCGCCTCCGCGCGGGTGTAGCCCAGCAGCAGGCCCGCGCTGGTCGTGCCGCCTGACCGGGAGACACCCGGGATCAGCGCCAGCGCCTGGGCGAAGCCGAAGCCGAGACCGTGCGGGACCGTCAGGTGGTCCAGGGTCCGCTCCTGCTTCCCGACCCGGTCGGCGTACAGCAGGATCAGGCCGAACACGATGAGCACGGTGGCGGTGATCCGCAGGTCGCGGAACGCGCTGTCGATCTGGTCCTGCAGCAGCAGGCCGAGCACCACGATCGGCAGCGAGCCGACGATGATCAGCCAGCCGAGGCGGGCGTCCGGGTCGCGGCGCCAGTCCGGTTTGTACAGCGAGAAGAACCAGGCCTGCAGGATGCGGCCGATCTTCTTGCCGAAGTAGATGATCACCGCGAGCTCGGTGCCGATCTGGGTGACGGCGGTGAACGCCGCGCCCGGGTCGTCCCAGCCGACGAGCGCCGCGACGATCCGCAGGTGCGCGCTCGAGGAGATCGGGAGGAACTCCGTCAGGCCCTGGACCAGGCCCAGGACCAGTGCTTCGAACCAGCCCACGTCAGGCCACCCCCGCCTTCTCGTGCGCTTCGACGGCGGTGCGCAGCGCGGCCGCCGCGGCTGTGGCGTTCTCGGTGTACGGCGACACCGACAGGGTCGTCACGCCGGCCTCGGCGTATTCGGTCATCTTCTCCGCTATCCGTTCCTTCGGGCCCAGCAGCGACGTCGCGTCGAGGAACTCCAGCGGCACCGCCGCCATCGCCCCCGCCCGGTCGCCGGCCAGGTACTTCTCCTGCACTTCGGCGGCTTCGGCTGCGAAGCCCATCCGGCAGGCCAGCCGGTTGTAGAAGTTCTTCTCCTTGCTGCCCATCCCCCCGAGGTAGAGCGCCGCGTACCCGCGGACGGCGTCCGCGCAGGCCTTCCAGTCGTCGCCGGGCACCAGCGGCACACTCGGGGCGACGTCGAAACCGCCGAGGGTGCGGCCGGCCCGTCCGGCGCCGGCCCGCAGCTGCGCCAGCTGCTCCCCCGCGTGTGCCGGCGAAAAGAACACCGGCAGCCAGCCGTCCGCGATCTCGCCGGTCAGCTCCAGGTTCTTCGGGCCGATCGCGGCCAGGTAGAGCGGGATGTGCTTGCGGGCGGGGCGGACGGTCAGCCGCAGCGCCTTGCCGGGCCCGTCCGGCAGCGGCAGCGTGAAGTGCTCGCCTTCGAACTTGACCCGTTCCCGCCGCAGCGCCGAACGCACGATCGACGCGTACTCGCGGGTGCGGCCCAGCGGGTCGGCGAACCGGACACCGTGCCAGCCTTCGGACACCTGCGGGCCGGACACGCCGAGCCCCAGCCGGAAGCGGCCACCCGAGAGCGTGTCGAGGGTCGCGGCGGTCATCGCGGTCATCGCCGGGGTCCGGGCCGGGATCTGCAGCACGGCGGCGCCGACGTCGATCCGCGACGTCCGGGCCGCGATCCAGGTCAGCACGGTGACGGCGTCGGAGCCGTACGCTTCCGCCGCCCACACGACGGCGTAGCCCAGCTCTTCCGCCCGTTGCGCCAAGGCCAGGTTCGCGGGGTCGTTCCCCGCTCCCCAGTAGCCGAGATTCAGTCCGAGTCGCACGGGGCCAGACCCTAACGGGGGCCCTTGTGGGCGACACGACTCACCTTGGTCAGGATCTCCAGGGGCCGCCCACTAGGCTCGGCGGTCGTGGAAAAGCGACTGCTCGGCCGCTCGGGACTGCGCGTCTCGCGGATGGCGCTCGGCACCATGACGTGGGGTGTCGACACCGACGCGGAAGAGGCCGCCAGCCAGCTGGTCGCCTTCGTGGACGCCGGCGGCACCCTGGTGGACACGGCCGACATCTACGGCGAGGGCGAGAGCGAGCAGGTGCTCGGTTCCCTGCTCGGCGACCTCGTGCCCCGCGACGACGTCGTCCTCGCCACCAAGGCGGTCGCCCGGCGCACCGACGGCCCGTTCGGCGGCGGCGCCTCGCGCGGGGCCCTGCTCACCGCGCTCGACGGCTCGCTCAAGCGGCTCGGCACCGACCACGTCGACCTGTGGCAGCTGCACGCCTGGGACACCTGCGTGCCGATCGCCGAGACCCTCGCCGCCCTCGAGTACGCCGTGACCAGCGGCAAGGCTCGCTACGTCGGCGTCTCGAACTACGCCGGCTGGCAGCTCGCGACGGCCGCCGCCGGCGCCGCCGCGGTCGCGCCGATCGTCTCCACCCAGGTCGAGTACTCGCTGCTGGAGCGCGGAGTAGACCGCGAAGTCGTCCCGGCCGCCGAGCACCACGGCGTGGGGCTGCTGCCCTGGGCCCCGCTGGGCCGCGGCGTGCTGACCGGCAAGTACCGCACCGGCACCCCGGCCGACTCGCGGGGCGCGAACAGCGCGTACGCCGGTTACGTGGAGCACCACCGCACCGACCGGGCCGCCCGGATCGTGCAGGCGGTGGCCACCGCGGCGGACGGGCTGGGCACGTCGCCGCTGGCCGTCGCGCTGGCCTGGGTCCGCGACCGGCCCGGGGTCGTGGCCCCGGTCGTCGGGGCGCGCGACACCGGTCAGCTCACCGGTTCGCTGGCGGCGGAGGAGATCACCCTCCCACCGGCGATCCGCTCGGCGCTCGACGACGTCAGCGCGATCGAGGTCGGTTACCCGGAGCGCTGGCCGCGTTAGGTGTCTGTTGGGTGACATGCGCGTGACGGCAAGACGATCGTGGAGGATGCTGGTGAAGACCGCTCGTCGAGGGACACCTGGAGGCAGCAACGTGCGTCGGTTCGCCGCCGTGTCGTGGATCGCGATCCCGCTCGCCGGTGTCCTGGTGCTCTCCGGCTGTTCCTCGGCCAAGTCCGACAGCGACGACCTGCAGATCGTCGCGAACCCCGTGGCGGCGAAGCCGGCGGTCTCCCCCGCCGTGACCGTGAAGCCGGCCGGTCAGGTGCTCGCCACCGGATCCGTCTCGGCCCTCGCCGTGGCCCAGGGGACGCTGGTCGTCGCGCTCGCTCAACCGCCGTCTTTGCAGCTCTACGACTTGAACGCGCTCGCGTCAGCCCCGGTGAATATGCCGTTATACGGCAAGGCGGAGAAGCTGACCGTGGCGCCGGGGCGGGTCGAGATCGCGGAGCCGGCGCAGGGTGTGGTGCAGCAGCTGACGTTGCCGGACCGGAAGCTGACGGAGACAAAGACGGGCGGTCAGCCGGCTTCGAGCATCGCGTACGGCCCTGATCGGCTGGTCGCCATGGGGGCGGCGAAGGACATCCAGCTGCTGCCGGCGAGTGGTCCCGCGCGGACGATCGGCGGGCAGCTCTACAGCGCCGACGACGTCGTCGACGCCGGGACGGGTGTCGTGGTGCTGGACCGGTTGCGCACGGCCGTGTTCTCGGTCGACGTCGCGGCCGGGAAGGTCAACGAGGGCCTGCGCGCGGGTGACGGTGCTGCCAACGCCGTGGCGGATTCCTACGGGCGGGTGCTGGTGACGGACGCTCGGGCGGGCGCGCTGATCGCGTTCTCGGCTTCGCCGCTCATCATGCGGCAGCGTTATCCGGTGCCGGGCGGGGTGTACGGGATCGCCTACGACGCGAAGCGGAGCCTGGCGTGGGTGACGCTGACCGGGCGCAACGAGGTGGTCGGGTTCGACGTCCGCGGCGGCGAGCCCGTCGAGAAGTACCGGTTCCCCACCGTGCGCCAGCCGGACTCGGTCGGGGTGGACGACCAGAGCGGCCGGGTGATCGTCGGCTCGGCCGCCGGAGAAGGGACCCAGGTGATCCAGCCATGACGACGGTCAGCGAGGCGGTGGTCGAAGGGGATTGGGAGTACCGCCGTCTGCACCTCCCCCCGGGTGTGTCCCGGCGTGCGGCGGCGATCCAGCTCTCCATCCACGCGGAGTTCGCGGGCTGGGAACTGCGGAACGTGCGGCTCTACGCCGACGGCACGCGCCGGGTCTGGCTGCGCCGCAAGAAGACGGCGGAGAGCCTTTCCGGCGGGCTGCCGACCTAGCCGAACACCCGGTTCAGCCAGCCGTTCCAGGTCTTCTCCTCGGTCTCGGCGTCCGCGCCGGGTGTGAAGACGTGGTGGGAAGCGACCATCGGGCCGTGGAAGCCGCGCAGGAACCGGATCATGGCGTCGGGCGTGCGGATCCCGGCGGTCTGGTCGTTGGCCGCGTAGACGACGCCCTCCTGGGGCGCTCTTCCATCCAGCTCCAGCCGCACCCGGTCGCCCTCGGCGGGCCGTGTGGCGAGCCCAAGTGACGTGCCGAGCCGGGTCCACGCGGCGGACCAGTCCCCCACCGGCGGGCCGAACGCCGTGACCGGAACCGCCGTGCGCCCGGCGAAGTGCGTGACGTACTCGACCAGGGTGCGGAAGAACATCGCGCCGCCGGCCGTCATCGCCTCGAACTCGTCCTCCCAGTCGTCGCCCGGCAGGAAGCCGCTGGTGACGCACCGGATCACCGAGCTGCCGCCTTCGCGGCCCTCGATGAGGAACTCGTAGGCGATCTTCCGGCCGTCCGGCGCCGGGTCGCTGCCGTAGACGAGCTTCTCAAGCGGCTCCCACTCACGGATCCGGTACTCCGGCTGGTAGCCCCCGAACGCGCCGCGGACGACACCGCCCGTGCCGCCTTCGACCTCGTTGCGGCCCATGAACCACGAGTCGATGCCCGGACCGGTCGCGATCGCTTCCCACAACTGTTCAGGAGTGGCGTCGACTTCGGCGGCGTCGATCGCCTCGAACTCATGCCCCATCTTCGGTCTCCTCGGGAACACTCGGGTGGACCGCGACGACCACCCGGTGGTCGCGGCCTTTCTCGGCCGTCTCGTCGTGGTACTTCGCGACCAGCGTGGTGATCGCCGTCGTCAGTTCCTCGGCGAACGCGGCACGGTCGGCCGGGGAGGCGAACCGGACCTCGCCGTCGAGGGCGAAGGTCGCGACCCGCTGCTTCGCTTTGGCGGCGCCGGTGATCAGCAGCCCGACGTCGCGCACCAGCCGGCCCGCGACGGCGAGCAGCCAGCGGGCCGAGAGCCGGTCCGGCGACTGGGACGGGTCGGGCTGGACGGCGGCCAGCGCGGCGGGCGAGATGACGTACGACGACGCCGTCGCCCGCATCATCCGCTCGGTGACGTTGCCCTTCCGCCGCTCCTCGACCAGCTCGACCAGGCCGTGCGCCTCGAGCGTCCGCAGGTGGTAGTTGACCTTCTGGCGCGGGAGGCCGACCCGCGCGGCCAGCATGGTGGCCGACGCCGGCTCGGCCAGTTCGGCCAGCAGCCGGGCCCGGACCGGGTCCAGCGACACCTCGGCCGCCGACGCGTCTTCGATCACCGCCACGGAGAACATCGCACCAGGATCATACCGAACAGAGAAGTTGTCAAGAAAGCTCGTCTTGTCGGTAGCCGGCGTTGACGAGGGCGACGACCCGTGGCAGCACCTGCGCCGCGGCTTCCAGCGGCACGACGTGCCCGACACCGGGCAGCACCACCGCCGTCCCGTTGCCGAGGCCACCGACCCACTGCTCGACGTCGGACGCGCGCACGATCCGGTCCCGCTCCCCCACGATCGCCGTCACCGGCAGGCCGCTGACCTGAGTCAAGGCCGAGTCACGGGCGTAGGCGTCCAGTGCCGGGCGGAACAGCGACACCGTGTGCGGCCAGTTGCCGCGGATCATCTTCACGGTCAGCTCGACCAGGTCGGGGTCCGGATCGTCGCCGAACAGCCACCACCGCAGACCCGCACTCACCGCCCTGCTCGTGTGCTCCCGGACCACGCCGAAGAGCTTCGAGCCGAGCACCGCTTCGAGGTCGCGGGCCAGCTTCCCCAGCGCGTTCGGCCAAGCCGCCGACACCTCGGTGGCCAGGGTCCCCGACGACGTCGCGAGCAGCACCAGGCCTGACACCCGCGCGGCGAACAGCTCCGAGTGCCGCTGTGACAGCGACATGACGGCGAGGCCGCCCATGTCGTGCCCCACGAGCACCACCCGGCCTTCGGGAACCTCGCGCTCGATCAGCTCGGCGAGGTCGTCGCCGAGCTGGGCCATCGTCGCGGTGCCGCGCCGCGCCCGCCCCGACCCGCCGTGGCCGCGCTGGTCGTAGGTCAGCACGGCCACCGGCCCGTCGGCCGCGTCCGGCACCAGCGGCGCGATCCGCCCCCAGCTGCGCTGGTCGAGCGCGTAGCCGTGGACGAACACCACGGTCACCGGCGCGGCCGGGTCGCCCCTGCGCACCACCTGCAGGGACGTGCCGTCGGCGAGCGCGAACGCGGTCATCAGCTCGTGCGCAGGAACCGGTCCAGCACGCGGGTGCCGAACTTCAGCGCCTCGACCGGGACGCGCTCGTCGACACCGTGGAAGAGCGCCGAGAAGTCGAGGTCGGCCGGCAGCTTGAGCGGCGCGAATCCGAAGTTGCGGATCCCGAGGTCCTGGAACGACTTCGCGTCGGTGCCGCCCGACAGCATGTACGGCAGGGTCTTCGCTCCGGGGTCCTCGGCCAGCACCGCGGCGGTCATGGCGTCGACGAGGGCGCCGTCGAACGTCGTCTCGACCGGCGGGAGCTCCATCCACTCCTTCTCGATGTCCGGGCCGAGCAGCTCGTCGAGCTCGCGGTCGAACGCCTCCAGGCGGCCCGGCAGGATCCGGCAGTCCACCGCGGCTTCGGCGACCGACGGGATGACGTTCGACTTGTAGCCGGCGGTGAGCATCGTCGGGTTGGCGGTGTCGCGCAGGGTCGCGCCGATCATCCGGGAGATGTTGCCCAGCTTGGCGACCGAGCCTTCGAGGTCGTCCTCGGGGAAGTCCCAGCCGGTGATCTCGGTGACGCCGGCGAGGAACTCCTTGACGGAGTCGGTCAGGACGAGCGGGAAGCGGTGGTTGCCGAGCTTCGCGACGGCTTCGGCCAGCTTCGTCACGGCGTTGTCGCGGTGGATCATCGAGCCGTGCCCGGCGGTGCCGCGCACGCGCAGCTTCATCCAGCGGATGCCCTTTTCGGCCGTCTCGATCAGGTAGGCGCGGACGTCGTCCTTGAGCGTGATCGAGAAGCCGCCGACCTCGCTGATCGCCTCGGTGACGCCCTCGAAGAGGTCGGGGCGGTTCTCGACGAGCCACTGGGCGCCGTACTTGCCACCCGCCTCCTCGTCGGCGAGGAAGGCGAAGACGAGGTCGCGCGGGGGCACGACGTTGTTCATCTTGTAGTGGCGGGCGAGCGCGAGCGCCATCCCGCACATGTCCTTCATGTCGACCGCGCCGCGGCCCCAGACGTAGTCGTCCTGGATCGCGCCGGAGAACGGGTGGACCGACCACTCGGACGGGTCGGCGGGCACGGCGTCGAGGTGGCCGTGGATCAGCAGCCCGCCCCGGGACCGGTCGGCGCCTTCCAGCCGCACGATGACGTTGTGCCGGTTCTTCCCACCCGACTCGACGTAGGTGATCTCGTAGCCGGCGTCGGTCAGCTTCTCCGCGACGTACTCGGCCGCGGCCCGCTCGCCGACCAGCGTGTCGGGGTCGCCGGTGTTGGTCGTGTCGATGCGGATGAGCTCGCTGGTCAGCGTGACGGCCTCGGCCGCGGCGGCTTCGATCAGGTTCGGTTCGGTCACCGGCCATTCCTATCATTCGCCCGGCCGGTACCGCCGTGTGTGGGACTCCCGACTGGCCGGGCGCGGCGCCTCCCGAACGTCGTGAATGAGTCATTCAGGGCGTGGGAGGTCCTGAATGAAGCTTCTATGTCAAGTTGCTGCTTGTAGCTGGTGTTGGTGGTCGGTGAGCAGGGCCCGGTAGATGGCGTTGGTGAGGTGGCGTTTCAGCGCGCGCAGCGAGGCCTTCGCGCTGGTATGAGGACGTCGTCGCATCCATCGTGCGCGGTAGTCGCGGGCGGGTTGGTGATGAGCGAGCTGACTGATCGCGACCCGGTGCACGCAGGTGTTGAGCTGCCGGTTGCCGCCGCGGTT
>NZ_JBFBBQ010000098.1:0-33491 GCF_040682775.1 Amycolatopsis sp. NPDC051106
GTCAGGCCAGCCTGGCCCGGGCCTTGACCACGCGGGACAGTTCATTCACAAGCCGTTACCGGCAACCTCATTCTGAGTCACCGCGTGCTCAAGACTGGACCTTAACCGCACATCGTGCGGCGCCACCAACCCTGACACTGAGACTCATTCAAGACCTCAGCGCGGGCCCTGGCGCCGGCCCACCGAGCGGCCGATGAAGAACCCCAGCAGCAGCCCCACCACCAGACCGACGGCGATGAAGAAGATCACCGTCGCCGCGGCGATCTTGCCCACTGTGCCCAGGAAGCCCTTCGCCTCGAATTCCTGGACCGTCGCCAGCGTCTGGACCATCACGTAGTGCGTCATGATCACCAGCGTCGCACCCACGCCGGACCGGCGCAGCACGGAAAGGTCCCTTCACCGGCGCTCAGGACGCCGGCGAAGGGACCTCCGATCTCCGTCGGCCGGCAGACGTGGCTCAGCCGACGGAGGGGCCCATCCCGAGGGACTGCGGCGTGCTCGCGTCGGGCGAGGGCTGGTGCAGCCCCTCGTCCAGGGGACCGAACTCGGTCATCAGGGCCGCGCTGCCGCCCCACGGGGTCTGCTCCTCGGCGATCAGCGAGTTCGTCGTCAGCAGCAGCCCCGCCACCGACGCCCCGTTCTGGATCGCCGAGCGGCACACCCGCAGCGGGTCGACGACGCCCATCGCCACCATGTCGCCGTAGCGGTCGTGCAGCGCGTCGAAGCCCTCGTCGTCGCCCAGTTCGCGGGTGCGCGCGACGATCTCGTGCGCCGGGTGGCCCGCGTTGTGCGCGATGAGGAACGCCGGTTCGGCCAGCGCGCGCCGCACGATCTCGACGCCGATCGCCTGGTCTCCTTCCAGCCCCAGGCCTTCCAGGGCCTTTTCGGCGTGCAGGAGCGCCGCTCCCCCGCCCGCCACGATGCCTTCGGCCATCGCCGCGCGGGTCGCCGACAGGGCGTCCTCGACCCGGTGCTGCAGCTCCTTCAGCTCGGCCGGGGTGGCCGCGCCGACGCGCACGACCGCGACCTTGCCGGTCAGCGCGCCGATCCGCTCGGTCAGGACGTCTTCGTCGACGCCGAACTGCGCTCGTTCCAGCTCCGCCCGCAGCTGCCCGACCCGGAACTCGACCGCGTCGGACGTGCCGGCGCCGCCGACGATCGTCGTGTTGTTCTCGGTGACCCGGACCTGCTTGGCCCGGCCGAGGTGCTCCAGCGTCATCGTCTCCATGCTGAACCCGGACGTCTTCGAGAGCACCGCGCCGCCGACGATCGCGGCGAGGTCCTCCAGCTTGTGCAGCCGCCGGTCACCGAAGCCGGGCGCGCGCACGGCCACCGACTGGAACGTGCCGTTGACGTGGTTGTGCACCAGCATCGACAGCGCCGTGCCCTCGATCGACTCGGCGATCACCACCAGTGGCCGCGGGGCCCGCATCACCTTGTCCAGCAACGGCATCAGCTGCTGCACCTTGGTGATCTTCTCCGCGGACATCAGGATGTACGGGTCGTCGAGCACCGCCTCCAGCCGGCCCGGGTCGGTGACCAGGTACGGCGAGAGGTAGCCGTTGTCGAACTCGAAGCCCTCGACGAAGTCGACGCTCATCCCGATCGTCGGTGACTCCTCGACCGTCACGACCCCGCCGTCGCCGACGGTGTGCAGCGCCTTCGCGATGACGGCGCCGACCGTGTCGTCGTCGTTGGCGGAGATCGCCGCGACGCGCGCGTAGTCCTGTTCGGACACCACCGGGTGCGCCTGCTTCTCCAGGTGTGCCACCAAGAGCCCGACGGCGTGGTCGATGCCGCGCTTGACGAGCACCGGGTTGCCGCCGCCCGAGATCGCCCGCATGCCTTCGTGGACGATCGCCTGGGCGAGCACGGTCGCCGTGGTGGTGCCGTCGCCGACGACGTCGTTGGTCTTGATCGCCGCTTCCTTGACCAGCTGCGCGCCCATGTTCTCGAACTGGTTCTTCAGGTGGATCTCGCGCGCGATGGTGACGCCGTCGTTGGTGACCACCGGCGAACCGGTGATCTTCTCGATGATCACGTTGCGGCCTTTGGGGCCGAGGGTGGACTTGACCGCTTCGGCCAGCTTGTCGACGCCCGCGAGAAGCAGGTCGCGGGCGTCCGAGCCGAACCGCAGTTCCTTCGCCATGTTCCTGCTCCTAGGGGGTGAGGATGGCCCGACCGCGCACGCGTCCGGCATCGAGGTCGGCCAGTGCGTCGAGAGCCGCGTCCAGCGGGTACTTCTTCGTGTGGAGCGTGACCTTCCCGGCCTGGGCGAGCACCATCAGCTCCGCCAGGTCGTTGTAGGTGCCGACCAGGTTGCCGATGACGTTGCGCTCGGTCGAGATGATGTCGATGGTCGGGATGTCGATGTTGCTGCCGTAGCCGATGACGAAGTGCGACCCGGCGCGCCGCGTCATCGCGAACGCGTCCTGCTGCGCGCCCTGCTCAGCGACGAAGTCGAGCACGACCTCGGCGCCGTTGCCGCCGGTCAGGTCGAGCACCGCGTCGACCTGCTTGCCGTCGCCCAGCACCGTCTCGTCGGCGCCCAGGGTGGCCGCCAGCTCGAGGGCGTCGGCGTTGCGGTCGACCACGATCACGCGGGCCGCGGTCAGTGCCTTCAGTGACTGGATGCCGATGTGCCCGAGGCCGCCGGCGCCGTTGACGACGCAGGTGGTGCCCGGGTACAGCTGCGGCACGGCCTTGCGCACCGCGTGGTAGGCGGTGATGCCCGCGTCGGCCAGCGCGGCGACGTCCGACGGCTGGGTCGCCGGGTCGAGCTTGATGCACGCCCGCGCCGACGTCAGCAGGTACTCGGCCATCCCGCCGTCGGAATCGATGCCGGGGAAGCTCCCGTTCGGGCAGTGCATGTCGTCACCCGCGCGGCAGGCGTGGCAGAGCCCGCACGTCGGGGTGGGGTGCAGGATGACCGTGTCGCCGACCGCCACGTTGGACACCGCGGGGCCGACCTCGTGCACCCAGCCCGCGTTCTCGTGCCCGATCGTGTAAGGCAGCGCGACGCCGGACTTCTCGGCCCACTGCTCCTCGATGATGTGCAGGTCGGTGCGGCACACGCCGGCGCCGCCGATCTTGACCACGACGTCGAAGGGCCCGGTGGCGCGCGGCTCCGGTACGTCTTCGATCACCGGGTGCTGGTGGTACTTCTGCAGCCGCACGGCCTTCATCCCGTGCCCTCCTCTTCGGTGGTCAGGGAGTACCGCGCGCGCAACATGCCGCGGCACACCCCGGAGTTGGCCTCCATGCTCGTGCGGGTCAGCCGCGCGAACGCCAGGTGGCGCTTCGCGTCGGCCGGGGCCACCGCCCGCCCGGTGGCCGGGTCGAGCAGCAGCGGGTCGCCGTCCTCGGCGGGCAGGCCCAGCTCGCGGCGGCGCGCCCGCAGCCGCTCGACGTCCGGCCCCGGCGGAACCTCGCCGAGCGTCAGCGACGCCGGGTCGAGACCGGTGCCGGACAGCGACCGGCAGACGCGGTCGGTGCCCGCCAGCACGGCCTTGCGCACGAAGTCGTGCCGCAGGCTGTCGAGCTCGTCGACGGCCTCGCCTTCGAACGACGCGACGAACCCCTGCCGGGCCGCCACCCCGCGGTTGATGACGTCGGACGCGAAGTGGTCGTCCAGCCGGATGTCGAGCCCGGTCAGGCCCGGCACGCCGGCGACGGCGTCGTAGGCGTCGGCGACCATCAGGAACGCGAAGTTGGGCGCGCAGAAGTAGGTCGGCAGCCGCAGCCGGATGACGGCGTGGCCCGCCGCGCTCACCTCGCAGCGGGCCACGAAACCCAGGTCGGTGAGGGGTTCGTCCAGTTCGGGATCCCGGACGGTGCCCAGCGCCGACCACACCGCGGTGCGATCGGCGCGGACGATCCGGTCGTCGAGGGCCGTCACGGGTTCGGCACGCCGACGGGCTCGACGTCCTTCGGGTCGGCGAGCTTGAACTCCGCCGGCACGTCGATGTCGTACAGGCGGGCGGCGTTCAGCCCGAGGATCTTCTTCTTCTGGTCGACGGTCAGCGGCGCGAAGTCCGACAGCTCGTCGTCACCGGGCATGTTCCAGTCGACGAAGCCCTCGACCTGCCACTTGGGCTCCCAGATGGCGTAGTCCGCGCCGAAGATCAGCTTGTCCTCCCCGAGCCAGAACATGAGCTCGCCCATGACCTTCGCGAAGAACTTCGGCCGGGCGTGCATCAGGCCGCCGACCACCACGGCGAGCCCCGCGTAGACGTTGCGCTCCTGGGTGGCCATGAAGCAGAAGTCCTCGATGCGCGGCAGGCCGACGTGCTCGACGATGAAGTTGAGGCCCTGGAAGTTCGTCGCCACGTGGTCCACATCGGACACGTCGAAGGCGTCCTTGTCGAGCGGCCAGATGGTCGGTCCCTTGTGGATGTGCACGTTCTTGACGCCGAGCTCCTCGCACTTCTCGAGGTACTTCGCCGCTTCCGGGTCCTTGAGGCTCCAGCCGCGGGAGTCGCCGCGCCACTCGGCCGTGTAGAGCTTGACACCCTTGCAGCCGTACTTCTTGACCCGTTCCTCGAACGCCTTCATGCCTTCGTCGCCTTCACGCGGGTCGAAGGTGGTGTTCACAAGGAACTTGCCGGGGTGCTTCGCGGCCAGCGCGCCGTCGGCTTCGGTGGTGTTGAAGCCGTTCTTGTACCACTGCCGCAGGTTCGTCGGCTGGAAGATGGCGGTGTCGACGTGCCCGACCTCGAACAGGTCGTGCATCATCAGCTCTTCGGAGTACTTCTGGAACCGGTCGATCGGCCAGTGCGTCTCCTTCGGGCCGAGGCCCTGGTAGGCGTGGAAGCACTCGATCCAGCCCTTGGCGTATTCCTCCTGGCCCTTGACCCAGTTGTCCGGGCTCGCGTCCCAGAAGTGGGTGTGGGCGTCCACCACGAAATACTTCTCGCCGTCTTTTTCGTACATCGGTGATCCTTCCTGAGCGGATCGAGTGCTTCCTGCGGGTGGTTACTTGATGACCTTCAGGTCGAAGTCGAGGTACTCGGCCGCGTCTTCGGGGTTGGCGAACATGATCGTGCGGTCGTCTTCGTGGATCATGCGCCCGTAGTGGGTGGACATGCTCTCCTCGAACTCCGCCGCGTTGAACCAGCCCTCTTCCTCGCCGGCGGCCTCGTCGACCTCGGCGTAGACCAGGTCGGTCCGGCCCTTCGCGTCGACGCGGATCATCGACGGCAGCGGCGTCACGGTCACGTTGTCCTTGCCGGCCATGACTTCCGCGATGATCGCGCCGACCTGGTTGTTCATCAGGGTGAAGCCGCACATGTTCGAGGCCGTGTTGTTGACCTTGTACGGGCTTTCCGAGGTCTTGAAGACGGTCACTGGCCCAGCTCCTCCGGTGCTTTGAGACCCAATTCGGACAGGATTCCGGCGAACCGGCTCTTCGCCCGGTCGAGACCGTCCTCGAACCGGATCGGCTTGGCGTCGGGCTGCGACCACAGCGGCTGCAGGGCCCGCGCGGCGGCGATGCTCTTCGGCACCCAGTCCGCGAGCCACTTCTGCAGCAGCGCCTGGTTGTGGCCGGCGAACTCCTTGTCGTTGATCAGCAGGTGGAACATCGCCTTCGTGTAGCGGAGGTCGCGTTCGGAGAAGTCGAACTCCTCGGCGCCGATCAGCGTCGGGGTGACGAAGTCGCCGTTCGCGGGCGCGGCCTGCTGCACCAGGTTGCTGCGGAACAGTTCGCCGACGAGGGGCTCGAAGACGATGTTCGCGGCGAAGATCGCCTCGCACCAGTCCCAGATCCCGGTCAGCTGCTCGGCGGTCTCGCGCACGCCCTGCCAGGCCGGGTCCTCGGCCCAGGTCGCCAGGTGGGCGGTGCCGTCGAAGCCCTCGACCTCTTCGGTCAGCGTCAGGTTGTACAGCGCCAGGTCCTGCGCCGCGCGGATCCGGTGCATGCTGTTCACCGAGATCGCGTTGTTGTGCATGTTGGTCGGCGCGCGCCGGTTGGCGTTGGCGTACAGGTAAAGGCCGAGACCGTGGTCGACGTGCATCCAGGCGCCGACGTGCTTGGCGACGAACTCGACCCAGTTGGGGTTCCACTGCTCGAACGCCTTGGCCTGGCGCGCCGCGTCGATGTTCTGGTTGAGCTGGCGCACGACGTTCGCGTTGTAGCGGTAAAGGGTGAGTTCCCACTCTTCGTTGGGGTCGCGGAACTCGTGCCAGCCGTGGGCCGGCCAGTCGTAGCCCTTGCCACCGGAGCCGGGGCTGCGCTCGGGGACCGGCCGGTCGGAGCCCCACGCCTTCAGCGCGGTCCATTCCAGCGGGTAGCCGCCCTTGCCGTCGGCGAAGGCGTAGAGCCAGCCCTGCGACAGGTAATGCCGCGGGTCGGGCTGGACCTCGACGGTGACGTCTTCGTAGTGGCTCTGCTTGCGCTTGGCCGGGGTGAAGTAGTTGTACTGGCGGGCGGTGGAGTCCGGGAAGACCTTGGCGCCCGCTTCGGCGTCGGTGAACGTCGGCTTCGGCACGCTGCGTTCGGAAGTGGCTGTCATGGGATCCGTCCTCTGTGTTCAGGCGTCGGATTCGCCCGTGGTGGTGAACTTGTCGTAGAAGACGCGCTTGTCGGCGACGCCGAGCGCGGGCAGCAGTTCCAGCGCGGCTTCCACCATCGGGGGCGGGCCGCAGACGTAGGCGTCGGCTCCGGTCAGGTCGTGGCCGGCCCGGCGCAGGACGTCGGTGATCAGGCCGGTCTCGCCGTCCCAGGCGTCGTCGCCCGGTTCGGAAAGCGCTGGGACGTAACGGAAGTTCGGCAGCCGCTCCTCGAGCTCCCGCAGTTCGGCGTGGAAGCAGAGGTCCGCCTCGCGGCGGGCGCCGTAGTAGTAGGTCGCCTTGCGGTCGATGCCGCGCTCGGCCATCGACCGCAGCAGTGACAGGATCGGTGCCATCCCGGCCCCGCCGCCGACGAAGACCAGGTCCTTGCCCGGGTTGTCCCGGAGGGTGAACACCCCGAACGGGCCGGTCACCCGGAGCCGGTCGCCGACCGCGACATCGGTGTCGAGGAACCGGGAGAACAGCCCGTCGGGGTAGATCTTGATGACGAACTCAAGGAGCCCGTCACGCGCCGAGGTGTTGGCCATGGAGAACGACCGCGACTCCTCGGTGCCCGGGATCGCGAAGTCCAGGTACTGGCCCGGGAAGAACTTCAGCGACTGGTCCGGATCCGTCAGCTTGACGACCAGGTGACGCAGGTCGTGGGTGACGTGGTCGTTCGCCACGACCTCGACCTCGGCCTCCTGGATCGGCAGGCCGGACTGGATCATTTCCTCGTCGTAGTTGAGCAGCTCGATCGTGAGGTCTTCGTAGGCGTGGGCCCGGCACAGCAGCGTGAAACCCTCCTCCTTTTCGTAGTCGGGGAGCGCGAAGGTCGAGTAACGGTCGTGTTCGACGTCTTCGCCGTCGAGGATGAACGACTTGCAGGCCGCGCACTGTCCTTCCTTGCAGCCGTGCATGAGCATGACGCCCTGCTCGGCGGCGGCGCGCAGGATCGTGGTGTCCTCGGCGACGTCGATCTCGATCCCGACCGGTTCGAACCGGACGCGGTGCTTCTCTGCCATGCCAGGCCCTCCCCTGTCGTCAGGCCTGCTGCGGCGCCGGGCGCCCGGCCGGGCCCTGGCGGTTGTAGTCGGCCACGAACGCGGCGCGCTGCTCGTCGGTCATCTGGTTGAGCAGCACGTTCGGCGACTGCACCTCGGGCATCCGGCGCAGGTGGTCGAGCGTCCACATCTTCTTCGGGTCGAGGTCCAGGTGCGGCTGCGCGACCATGGTCTTCCCGTCGTCGCGCACGAAGCCCATGTCGGAGACGACGTCGGCCCAGTTCCAGCCGTGGTAGAGCGTCTCCCACTCGCGGGCGCCGACCAGCTGGCCCATGTTCGGGGTGTTGCGGCCCTGGTAGGTCGGCCGGAACGCCTCGGCGTCGGTCCAGCGGCACGTCTCCGAGCAGTACGTGCGGTGCTGGCCGTCGACCTCGTCGACCACCATGTCCTCGCGGATGAGGCACGGCACCATGCACGTCCAGCAGCGGTGCGGGTACACGTAGTCGACGTCCTCGGCGACGATCGGGTGGTGCCCGTTCGGCGTCGCGAGCCGGCTGTAGTTCTCCCACCACTTGCCGTACTTGTCGTACCAGCCGGGGTACTTGTACTCGAACCACTCGAAGTCTTCGTCGGTCATCGGGTCGATGCGCCAGTAGTTGGCGAGCCACCCGGTGGCGAAGAACTGCGCGACCTCGTGGACGTAGCCCTTGTTCCAGATCCGGTTCCACGCCTCTTCGATGAGGTCGTGCGGGATGATCAGCCCGTACTTCTCGAGCGGAACGAGGTAGCTGCGGTAGTAGTCGTCGTAGATCCAGCGGCGCCACATCTCCGCGTAGCTCTCGCGGTCCTTGCGGCGGTCCTTGGTGCCGTACTCGATGAACGTGCCGATCGCGGCGTCGACCACGGCGTGGTTGTTCCACCACGCGTACCGCAGGTCGCGTTCGAGCAGCTGGTGGTTGCCCTCGTCCGACAACGCCATCAGCAGCGTCGCGTAGCCGTTGCTGATGTGGCGGGACTCGTCGGACTGCACCGAGTGGAACACCGTGGGCAGCAGGTAGTCGCCGTTGGCGGCGGCTTCCGCCGGCATGGCGACGAAGAGGGTGTTCGTGAACGCCGTCTCCGCCACGATGGTGAGGTAGATGCTCGCCGCGGTGATGGCGTCACCGGTGATGAAACCTTCGGCGAACTGGCGGCCGATGGTGCCGCAGTAGTCGTTCTGGAAGTTGCGCAGGCTCGAGTTGAAGCCCGCCGGGTCGATGTAGTTCTGCATGTACAGGCGCTTGAGGTTCTGCTGGATCGTCGAGTGCCGGACCTCGTCGATCATCTGGATCGCCTGGCCGTTGTGCAGTTCCGGGTTGGGCACCGTGCGGAACAGCAGCGGCATCGCCCGCGCGGCCGAGATCTCCGGCAGCGGGATGATCGACAGGAACAGCTTCTGCCACTCCAGCCAGCGTTCCTGCACCTGGCGGAACATGTTGCCGCGGATCGCGCCGTCTTCGGCGCCGTAGACCCGGTGGTCCTTTTCCTCCTGCATCGGGAAGTACGAGCGGAGGACCTGCTTCAACGGGTCCTTCTTCTTGGCCTTCTGGAACGTGTAGTCGGTCCCGTAGTGCGAAACCGGGGTGTGGTACGCCGGCTCCCACGACAGTTCCTGGATCTTTTGGTGGGCTTTCGCCACACTCTGGCGACTCATGGAGACTCCTTGTCCGTCGCTCGCCGTCGGGGCGGACGTCCTGCGTCCACCATTCAAGGGGCGACCGCGAGTGACGCGGGTCTCAATCTGAGACAGAACCGCTGCTCAGGGCGTTTCGTCCGCGCCGAGCATCCGGGCGCGCAGCTCGGCGAGCTCACTGTGGACGCCCGTGCGCACGCGCGCGTCGCCTTCGACGGTCGGGGTGATCCCGAGCGCGCGCAGCAGCGCCGCGGCCGGTTCGCCGGGATGGCCCTCCCCGCCGAACACCGGGTGCAGCCCCTGTTCCGCCAGATGGTTGAAAACCAGGTTGACGATCGTCCACGGGTTGTACGTCTCCGCGGCCTCGGTGGCCATGGGCACTCCTCCTGGTCAGCGGTCGCTTCCGGATCCATCGGACCGCCACCCGCGCGCGGCGGCCGTCTCAATTTGAGACACCGCGCGGCGCACGCCGCATCTAGGCTGAACGGGCGGCACAACGGGTGTGCCCGCACCCACGTGGGCCGCGGGAAGCTGGAGGTCACGTGGACGACATCGCGCCCGGAACGCTGCTCGCCGACGACGAGCTCGCCCGCACCCGGGTGCGTTTCCTGACGGCCGAACCGGTGCCGCCCGGCACGGTCCGCCAGACGATCCTGGCCTCCTGGCGCCGCTCGCAGGAGTTCCAGGTCGAGGCGGACCGCATCGACCCGCTCTTCCACGGCGAACAGAACCTCGACGTCCCCCTGATGCGCGGCGCCGAGCCGGTGCTGCACAAGCTGGGCGAGCAGTTCGACGGCCAGCCGATCAGCCTGATCCTCACCGACGCCAACGGCGTCGTGCTCACCCAGCGGACCGGCGACGCGGACCTGAAGCGGCACCTCGAACGCGTCGAGCTGGTGCCCGGGTTCAGCTACGGCGAGCAGTCCGTCGGGACCAACGGCATCGGCACCGCGCTCGAAGACGGCCGCGCGACCACCGTGTTCGGCCACGAGCACTACGCCGAGCACCTGGAGAACCTGGCGTGCGCGGGCGTGCCGATCCACCACCCGATCTCCGGCAAGAAGATCGGCGCCGTCGACCTCACCTGCTGGTACAAGGACGCCGGCGGCCTGCTCATCGCGCTGGCCCGCTCGACGGCCGAGCAGATCCGGCAGGCGCTGCTGCGGCACAGCGACCTGCGGGAGATGATCCTCTTCCAGGCCTACCTGCAGACCTGCCGCCGCTGGACCGGCATCGTGCTGGCGTTCAACGACGACATCGTGATGATGAACGACCGGGCGCGGCAGCTGCTCGACCCGGTCGACCAGTCGGTCCTGCTCAGCCACGCCACCGAGGCGCTGGCCGGCGGGCGCCGGACGTCGGCGACGCTGGCGCTGTCCAGCGGCCTGCGGGTGCGGGTGTTCTGCCGTCGCGTCCCGGGCCAGCGGGAGACCGACACCGCGGGTGGCGTGCTGTCGGTGAAGCTGATCGAGGCCGAGGAAGCCCTCGCCGTGCCGTCGACGCCGATGCTGCCGATGTACCTGCCGGGTGTGGTCGGCTCGGCGCCGCTGTGGCTGCGCTGCGGGCACGAGCTCGACACGGGCCACCAGCGCGGCGAATGGGTCGCGCTGGAAGGCGAGGCCGGGACCGGCAAGCTGACCCTGGCGAAGGGCCTGCACCAGCGCCACCACCCGGCGGCGCGGCTGCTGAGCGTCGACGCGGGCGTCACGTCCGGCACCGACTGGGCGGCCGAGCTGCTGCGCGAACACGCCGAGGCCCCGATCCGGACCCTGGTGATCCGCCACGCCGACCGGCTGACGGCGCCGGCGGCCAACGCGCTGGCGGCGACGTTGCGGGAGCTGCGCGAGCGGGCCGACGCGCCGTGGGTCGTGGTCACGCTCGTGCCGGAGGCCGAGACGAAGCCGGCGCTGGCCGAGCTGCTGAAGTCGTTCCCGCGGACGGTGCGGGTGCCCCCGCTGCGCCACCACGTCGAGGACCTCGCGGAGCTGGTCCCGCTGGTGCTGAGCAAGCTCGGCTACGGCGGCCGGCTCACCTGCTCGGCGGCGGCGCTGCACCTGCTGATGCGGGCGGAGTGGCCGGGCAACACCGGCCAGCTCCACCAGGTGCTGCGGAAGGTGGCCCAGCGCCGCCGGGCGGGGGCCATCCGCCCGGGCGACCTCCCGGCGGAGTTCCACACCCTCGCACGGCGGCCGCTGAACCGCTTCGAGTCGATCGAGCGCGACGCCATCGTGCGCTGCCTCGAGGACGCGGACGGCAACAAGGTCCGGGCGGCGAAACTGCTGGGCATTTCCCGGGCGACGATCTACCGCAAGATCCACGAGTACGGCATCGTCCCGCCGACCCGCTGAGTTCGGCCCCCGGCCGCCGTGAATGACTCATTCCTGGCGTCCGGCGCAGTGAATGACTCATTCCTGGCGTCCGGGCAGTGCCTCCCGGTACGTCCCGTGCCTGCCGCCGGTGGTCGCCTTGCCCCCCGGCGGAGGCTGTCGCCGAGGTCAGCTCGACCGTGTAGCGCTGCCTGGCGGCGGCTGAAGCAGCGGCGCCGATGCAGTGAATGACTCATTCCTGGCGCTGGACGCCAGGAATGAGTCATTCACTGCGCACGAGCCGCCCGTGAACCCCGGTCACTTGGGCGGGTTGACCGCCTTGGCGACGTCGGCGATCGTCTGCGCGTCGACCAGTCCGGTGTCCTCCAGGACGCTCATGTGGTCGAGGACCGTCTGGTTCGCCTCCGTCGCGTGCCGGCGGATCACGTCGTTCTGCGTGCCGGCGCGGACCTCGGCGATCGTCGCGAAGATCTTGCCGTGTGACGCGCGCAGCAGGTTCACGAACAGCTTGTCGAACTCGAGCCCCTGCGCGGCGGTCAGCTGGCGGACCCAGCCCTGCTGTTCGGCGCTGGCCTGGTCGGGCAGCGTCACGCCGAGCATCTTCGCGTCCTCGCGGACGAGCTGGTCCAGGTGCGAGTGCCCGTCGAGCAGGTGCAGCCCGGCGCGCTTCACGGCGTCGCTGCTGGCGTGGGTCTGCGCGAGGGTGCCCGCGGGCATCTCCCACAGCCCGGCCTGGCGGACCTTGACCAGGAACGTCTGGTCGAGCTCGGTGACCGGCCCGGCGTTCGCCACGTTCGTGCTCGCGGCCGCCTCGGCGGCCGAGCCCAGCCGCATGCCCGCCATGTCGTGCCCGTACGCCGGGACCTGCGCCTGCGTCGACCCGGGAGCGGTCTCGGCGCTGGCCTTCAGCACCATGACCGAGCCCACGGCGACCACGGCGAGAGTGGCCACGACGACCAGCACGGTCCGAGCCCTGGCCTTGGCCGTCATGCCACGGTGATCCGGCATCGTTCCTCCTTCTGGCGACAAGTGCCTGTACGGGGTACTACGGCTCTCGTCACGAAGAGGTTCAAGTCATTTTTCTTGTGTACCAACGGTTTCCCACAGTCCACTGTGGAGACGCGAAGAAGAGCGGCCGATCCGGCCGGAACGTCCGGCGAGTGCCGGGGTGACCCATCTTGACCGATGCTCTTGCGGATGGCAAGTATTGCTTCATGCAAACCCTCGAAGACGCGGCACCGGGCGCCGACCCCGACGTGGTGGCCCTGGACAGCCTGACCCTGGTCCTGGTCGGGATCGCGTGGGAGTGCGCGCACGCCGCGCCGCCCGAGGTCACGTTCCCCCAGACGCGCCTGCTGCTCATCCTCGACCGCCTCGGCCGGGTGCCGAGCTCGCGCCTGGCGGCGGCGATGGACGTCAACGCGTCGTCGGTGACGCGGCTGGCCGACCGGCTGGAGGCGCTCGGCTACGTCGCGCGCGGCCGCGACCCGCGCAACCGGAGCGTGGTGACCCTGGAGGTCACCCCGACCGGCCACGACCTGGTGGCGCGGATCCTCGACCGGCGCCACGCGGCGCTGGGCGGGCTGCTGGACCGGTTGCCGCCGGCGCAGCGGAAGACCGCGGCCGCGGCGGCCCGGCGGCTGGTGACCGCGGCCGCCACCATCCCGGCGCTGGGCCCGGCGCCGCTGTGAGTGCCATCCTGGACGGCATGGCGACCCGGTGGACGTGCCCGCGCTGCGACCGCGAGTTCGCACGCGCCGGCCAGGGCCACACCTGCGTCCCGGGGTGCACGGTCGACGACACGTTCGCCGGCCGCGACCCGCGGTTCCGCGCCATCTACGACGCGGTCATCGGCCACCTGCGGACCCTGGGCGACGTCCACGAGGACGCCGTCACCGTCGGGGTGTTCCTCAAGCGGGACCGGAAGCTGGCCGAGGTACGGCCCCGGTCCAAGGACGTCCTCGTGTACCTGTTCCTGCCGTACCCGATCGAGACGGCGCGGATCGCCCCGGCCCGGTGGGCGAGCGGACCCCGGGTGGGACACCAGCTGAAGCTGCGCGAAGTGTCCGATGTGGACGACGAAGTCCGGGCATGGCTGACGATCGCGTTCGAAACGTCGTGAGTGGGAAACAGGGTTCTAACCCTGTTTCCCACTCACGACGGCATCAGGTTGCCGGACCCGTCCAGCCCTCGGGGACGTGGCCGATGCGGACCCGCTGCGGGTGGTCGCCCACCGGTACCGAGACCAGCTTCTGCCCGGTCGCGAAGTCGATCGCCGTCACCTGGTCCGCGCCGGCCTCGGAGATGACGCACGCGCCGCCGTCGCCGCTCACCGTCGCCCAGTACGGCTTCACCGCGGGCACCAGCGTGCCCTGCTGCAGGGTCGCGCGGTCGACGACCGTCGCGTAGTCGTCCATCGTGCCGGCGACGCAGAGCTTCGTCCCCGCCGGGTTCATCGACATGCCGTGGTGGCGCGAGTCGTTGACGAAGGTTTTGCGGTCGTCGCTCGTGGCCGGGTTCTTCGGCAGCTCCTTGACCCGCGTGATCCGGTCGCTCGCGACGTCGTACTCCAGGAAGCCGTTGAAGAACGACACCTGGAAGTACAGCTTGGATTCGTCGGGCGTGAACGCCACGGGCCGCACGGCGTCCGAGAGGTCCCGGCGCCCGAAGGCGTCGAGCCGCTGCCGCATGTCGATCACCTTGACCTGGCGGAAGGTCGACGCGTCGACGACCGTGATGCGCCGGTCCCCCTTCGTGAAGTCCCAGCCGGGGTCATCGAGGTCGGTGTTGACCTCGCCGATCGACATGTTCCACAGGAACCGGCCGCCGTCGGTGAACACGTTCTCGTGCGGCTTGTCCCCCGTGGTGAACGAGCCGACCTGCTGCCCGGTGCCGATGTCCAGCACGTGCACGGTGTTCGACGTCGAGGCGGACACGGCCACGCGGCGGCCGTCCGGCGAGATCGCCATGTGGTCGGCCCGGAACCCCGAAACCGGGAAGCGCCAGGCGATCTGTCCAGTGGCCAGGTTGACCGAGACGACGTCGGCGAAGCTCGGCCGCGACGCCACCACCGACGTCCCGTCCGGCGTGGTGTACATGTCGTCGACGAACTGGTCGTGCCCTTCGCCGGGCCCGTTGCGGATGCCGAGGAAGAACGCCAGCTTGATCGGGTTCAGGTAGATCTCCCGCAGCCGGTCGTCCTTGTCCGGGATGATGTTCACGCGCCCGATCTTGGCGAAGGAGCCGCGGGACTGGATGACATCGGCCGTCCCCTCCCAGTTGTTGCCGACGAACATCACCTCCCGCAGGGCCGCGGGGGCGCCGGTCGCCGGCACCGCGGCGCCGGTCGTCAGCAGGGCGACGGCGGAAGCCAGGTACGCCAGGCGGGAGAGGTACGACCGCCGTCGGCGGGTGCTCGGGGATGTGCGCACGGAAGACACCTTTCGACGCTGAAGAGGTGCGGCGGTGGTTTTCGCGCGGAACAGGGGTTACTGTCCGGTATGCCACGATAACCGGCCCCGGGAGCTCCTCCGGTAGGGCCGATCGCCCAACGTCGCGGAGGGCGGGTTGTGGCCGTGCCACAACGGGTCCGGGAGGTGCCGGTGACGTCGCTGCTCCGGCGGATCCTCGACGACCTGGCCGCGGACGAGACCGTGCTCGACGAGCTGGTGAAAGTCGCGCGCAGCGAGTCGCCCGAGGTCGCCCGGCTCCCGGAAGCCGAGAACCGGCGGCACATCCAGGTCCTGCTCTCGGCTGCCCTCCGCGCGACGGCCAGCCCCGACGGTCCCGCCCGCGAGGACTACACCACCGCGGAGGCGCTCGGCGCCGACCGCGCCGCCCAGGGTGTCCCGCTCACCGACCTCCTGCGCGGGGTCCAGGCGGGCCGCACGCACGCGGCGCGCGTCGCCGTCGAACGCGCCCGGGCCGCGGGGGTGCCCGACGACGTCATCCTCGAGACCGTCCTCGACGCCGACCGCTACACCGGTGCGCTGGAGCACCACATCGTCAAGGGCTACCACGCCGCCGAACTGCAGCTTTCCCGCACGGTGCGCGACGCGCGGACCCAGCTGCTGCGGACGCTGCTGCTCGCCGGGCACCCGCCCGCGCCCGAGGAGCTCCGGCGGGCGGGGCTGCATCCCGACGTCCGGTACTTCTGCGTGGTGTCCGACATCAGCGACCCGGCGCGGGCCCGCGTGCTGGAGCAGGCGCTGCTCGAGTTCGGCGGGGTCTACGGCCTGGTCGAGGGCAGGCTCACCGGCTTGGCGGCGCGGTCACCCGCGGGTGTCCCGCTGGCGGACGACGTCCTGCTGGTCGTGGCGCCCGCAGCACCCTTGACCGTGCTACAGGAAGTGCACCGCCTCTGCACGGCGGCGGCGCGCCTCGCCGGGAGCGGCTACCACGACCTGACGGCGCTGGCGGGCGAGATCGCCCTGACGGCGCAGCCGGTGCTCGGCGGCCTGCTCACCACGGCCCTGCTCGGCTCACTCGACCCGGCGAACCCGTTCCACCGCGAGCTGGCGGGGACGGCGCTGGCGTACCTCGACCACGGCCAGCGCCTGCGCTCCACGGCCGAAGCCCTGCACCTGCACCCGAACACGGTCCGCTACCGCCTCGACCGGCTGGCCGAGCTGACCCCGTTGGCGCTGGCGGAAAACGGTGGCCGAGTGCTCGACGCGGTGCGGTCGTGGTGGGCGCTGCACCGCTGGCTCGACGCACCGGGCTGATCAGGCCTTGTGCAGCTTGTCCGGGTGGTGCACGGCGGTCTTCCCGGACTTCTCGCTCTTGACGAGGTACTGCGGCTCCTCCGGCGACGCCTTCACGTCCCGCTTGCCCGCGTGCGTGTCCTTCGTGATCTTCTCCTCGACCGTGCCCACCGAACTCTGGTTGCCCGCGTCCCACCGGACGCGGTCGCCCTTCTTGAAGTCCTTGCTCATGAGAACCACCTCCGGCCCGGCGGATACCCCTGATCGGAGCGGGTACGCGTCCCGAATGGACGACGACGAGACCCCTGGCGGCACTCGCTCATGAACTGGGGCCACGATCCGCTGCGGTGAGCGCGTAGTCCTTCAGCACCAGCGCGTTCGCCGCTTCGCGGATCGGGCGGGCCATCTGCTCCAGCACCCGGTTGCGGCCCGGGAGGTACGGCATCAGCTTGATCATCCGGGTGTTGAACCACGCGAACGCCCGCGACGACGGGATGATCCCGCGCAGTGCCGTCTTGGCCAAAGCCTGGTTCTTCTCGATGTACGGCCGCATTTCGCTCTCGTAGCGGGAAAGTGCCACTGCGGGATCGTCCGAAGTGGCCAGCTCCCCCGCCAGGACGTACGCGCCCACCAGGGCCAGGCTCGTGCCCTGGCCGGAAGCCGGCGAGGCGCAGTAGCCCGCGTCGCCGAGCAGCGTCACCCGGCCGGTGGACAGGTGGTCCATGACGATCTGGCACACCGGGTCGAAGTAGAAGTCGTCCGCGTCGCGCATCGCGGCGAGGAGCGCCGGGATCTCCCAGCCCAGGCCGGCGAACTGGGTCGCGACGAGGTCCTTCTGGCCGTCGACGTCCCGGCGGTCGTACGTCAGGGGCGGCGCGCTGAACCAGAACGCGGCCTTCGCGTCGGCCGCGCGAGCCGTGCTGTAGACGTTCACCATCTTGCCCGCGGCCGCCGAATGCAGCAGCTCCCAGCGGTCCAGCTGCTGGGTGTTGGGTACCGTCGAGATCGAGATGTACGCGTCGAACCGGCGCAGGAAGTCCTCCTCCGGGCCGAACGCCAGGGCGCGGACGCCGGAGTGCAGGCCGTCGGCGCCGACGACCAGGTCGAATCGGCGCGGGGCCCCGTGGGCGAACGTCACGTGGATGCCGTCCGCGCGCTCGTCGAGGCCGGTGATCCAGTCGCCGAAGACGTACTCCGTGTTTTCGCGGGTCGCGTCGTAGAGGATCTTCGCGAGGTCGCCGCGCAGGATCTCGGTGTCGTCGCCGTGGCGGAAGCCGAACGTGTCGGCGTCGAGCGTCGCGAGTTCCTTGCCGCGCTTGTCCACGAACGCCGCGCCGCGCATGTCGGTGCTCGCCGCGTGCACCTCCTCCAGCAGGCCCATGCGGCGGACGACGTCGACCGCGACCCCGCGGATGTCGACCTTGTAGCCGCCTTCGCGCAGGCTCGGGGCCCGCTCGACGACGGTGGCGCGGAAGCCGTGGCGGTGCAGCCAGAAGGCGAGGGCGGGGCCGGCGATGCTGGCGCCGGAGATCAGGATGCTCTTCGTCATGCCCCGAACTGTGGGCGCGGCCGCTGACCGTTCACGAACCGAGCGCGAACCGCCGCTGACCGAATTCGCTCAGCGCCTGCTCAGGGGGCATTTCGCGGCCACGGTCGAACGCTTCCGCGTAGGCCTCCGCGCCGATGCGCGCCCGCACGCGGTCAGTCACCGCAGCGACATCCGCGTCTCCGGCGACCGGCGCGCCACGCAGCCCGACGGCGACGCCGAGCAGGAACGCGGCCCGCTCGTCCTCGGCCCGCGCTGCGAGGACACCGGCCAAGCCTTCGACCGCCTGGGCCGCGCCTGGCAGGTTCGCGTGGTCGAGGGCCGTGGCCAGCGCCTCCTGGTGCAGGTCGGTCGCCTCGTCGAGGTGCCCTTCGGCAGCGGCCGTCCAGCCGAAGCCGGTGTGGAGCCGGATCCGCGTCTCGCCGCCGGTGACCGGGTCGACGGCGAGGCCGACGGCCGCGGTGTACCAGCGGCGGGCCGTGGCCAGGTCGCCCGCGCGCCGCGCGATCTCGCCCAGTCCGCCGCGGGCCCGCGCGAGTGTCGACGGCGTGCCGGCCGCGCGTGCCTTGCCGGCGGCGGCTTCGTAGTCCGCGCGGGCGGACTCGGCGTCCCCGGCGCGCAGCACGCCGTCGGCGCGGCGGCACAGCAGGTCGGCGGCGTCCTCGACGGCGCCGAGCTCACCGGCCAGCCGCACGGACTCGTCCATCAGCTCCCGGAACCGCGCGTGGTCGCCGCGCCAGTCCGCGAACTCCGCGAGCTTCTCCAGCGCGCTGGCCTCGCCCCAGCGGTCACCGAGCGCGCGGAATCCCTCCAGCGACGCCGAAAAGTGCGCCTCGGCTTCCGCGATGCGGCCGCGGTACTGCGCGCCGAGACCGTCGCCGATGCCCGTGAACGCCCGCGACCACGCGTCGTCGCCGACGAGCGCGGCCAGCCGTTCGCCGTCCCGCACCTTGGTGTGCGGGGAGAACGCCCACAGCAGGAAGAGGTACGGGTGGCGCAGTGATCCCTCGAGCCCCTGCAGGATCGGCTCGATCCCGACGCCGGTGCCGGACGCGTGGATCAGGCAGAGGACGTACTCCTCGGCCAGTCCCGGCGGTGGCTCGGTTCCGAACGCGGCGACGACGGCGTCCGCGAACGCGGTCGCCTCACCGCGCAGGCCGCGCAGCCACCAGTACCAGGTCAGGGCCGCGATGAGCCGCACCGCGGTCGCCGGTTCTTCGGACGCGCTCCAGCGCAGCGCCGCGTGCAGGTCGGCGTGCTCGGCGGTCAGCTCCGCCAGTGCGGTCAGCTGGTCCGCGCCCCGCAGCCTCGGCTCGGCCGCGCGGGCGAAGTCGAGGAAGTACTTCGCGTGTTCCGCCCGCCGGTCGTCGCCGTGCTCGGCGCAGAACGCGCGGATCGTCTCGAGCATCCGGTACCGGCCGCCGGCGAACTCGACGAAGGACTTCTCGACCAGGCCGGTGAGCAGGACGTCGGCGTCGGGTTCGGCGCAGACCCGTTCGGCCGCGCCGAGCCGCGCGCCGCCGGCGAACACCGCGAACCGGCCCGCGAGCCGCTGTTCGTCCGGCTCCAGGAGGTCCCAGCTCCACTCGACGACGCCGCGCAGGGTCCGGTGCCGCGGCTCGGCGGTCCGGTCGCCGCGCGACAGCAGCCGGAAGCGGTCGCCGAGCCGGGCCGCGACGTCGTCCGCCGACAGCGACCTCAACCGGGCGGCGGCGAGCTCGATCGCCAGCGGGAGGCCGTCGAGGGCCACGCAGATGCGGCTCACCGCGCCTGGATCGGGCACGCTGCCCGGGGCCACCGCCGCAGCCCGCTCGGTGAACAGCTTCTCCGCGGAGCCGGCGGGCAGGGCGCCGACCGGCACCAGCTTCTCGCCGGTCAGGCCGAGTGGCTCGCGGCTGGTGGCGAGCACGCGCAGGCCAGGGCACTCGGCGAGCAGCCGCCGGACCAGCCGGGCGGTGTCGGCGACGACGTGTTCGCAGTTGTCGAGCACCAGCAGCAGGGGGCGATCGGCGAGCGCGGCGGCCAGCCGCCCGGCCGGCTCTCCCGCCGCGCCGGGCGCCAGCACACCTTGCTCGCGCAGGCCCAGCGCGGCGAGGACCGCGCGGGCCACGTCGGTGGTCGTTGCCAGCTCGACGAAGCACACGTCGCCGGCCGCGGCTTCGATGGCGAGCCGGGTCTTGCCCGCGCCGCCCGGTCCGGTGAGCGTGACGAGCCGCGCGTCCCGCAGCGCCGTTTCGAGGTCGTCGAGTTCGGTCCGGCCGACGAACCCGGTCAGCGGCACCGGAACCCGCCGGGCGGGAGCGGGGGCGGCGGCCCGCAGGACGGCGACGTGCGCGTCCGCGAGTTCCGGCGACGGGTCCGCGCCCAGCTCGTCGGCGAGCCGCTCGCGGATCTCGGCGAAGGCGGTCAGTGCCTCGGCGGGGCGGCCGCCGCCCTGCAGCGCGCGGACGAGCTGGGCGGCGAGCCGTTCGCGCAGCGGGTGCTCGCCGGTGAGTCCGCGGAGATCGGCGACGAGCCGTTCGTGGTGGCCGAGCGCGAGTTCGGTTTCGACGCGGTCCTCGATCGCGGCCAGGCGCAGCTCGGCCAGCCGGGCCGCGCGCGGCGGATCCGCGAGGCCGTCGAGCGCGGGTCCGCGCCACAGCGACAGCGCTTCGGCGAACAGCTCCCGTTTCACGGCCGGATCGGCGGTCGCCCGCGCTTCGGCGGTGAGCCGCTCGAAGCGGTGGACGTCGACGTCCTGCGGGTCGACGGCCAGCCGGTACCCGGCCGGGGTGAACTCGACGAGACCGTCCGGCGCGCCGCCGTCGCGCAGGCGCCGGCGCAGCCGCGATACCTGCGACTGGAGGGCTTCGGCGGCACCCTCGGGCGGGTGGTCGCCGTGCAGGCCGTCGATCAGCCGCTCGGCGCCGACCACGCGGCCGGCGTCGAGGGCGAGCAGGGCCAGCAGCCCCCGCAGCTGGGGGCCGCCGAGGGGAACCGGGGTTCCGTCGGGACGGCGGGCTTCGACCGGCCCGAGGATCGCGAACTGCACGCCGCCGATTCTGGCCCACCGCCCCCGGTCACGGCCGCAGTTCCCGGAAGAACGCGCGGATGTCGGTCACGAGCAGCTCCGGCGATTCCATCGCCGCGAAGTGACCGCCCTCGGCGAACTCCGACCAGTGCGCGATCTTCTCCTCCGGGTCCATGATCTTCCGGACGACGGGCGAGGTGTTGAAGACCGCCCAGCCCGACGGGACGTCCGACGGCGCCAGCCAGCCGTGGCCGGAGTGCGCGGCCTCGTAGAGGAACCGAGCCGCCGTCGCGCCGCTGCGCGTGAACCAGTACAGGCTGACGGTCGTCAGGAGCCGGTCGCGGTCGACGCCGCCACCCGGGTTGGTCCACGCCTGGACCTTCTCGGCGATCCAGGCCAGCTGCCCGACCGGCGAGTCGGTGAGCGCGGCCGCGAGCGTCTCCGGTTGGTGCGACTGCAGGTCGAGATATCCGCGGCCGGCCTTCCAGTCCTCGCGGGCCGCGTCCAGTTCGGACTGTTCGGATTCGGTCAGGTTCTCCGGCATCGGCAGCTGCTCGCCGGCCAGCGCGATCGTGCCGCGGTCGCTGTTGACGTGGGTGCCGAGCACGCGCTCCGGGTACAGCGCGGCCAGCCGTCCGGTGACGCCGGCGCCGATGTCGCCGCCCTGCGCGGCGAAGCGGTCGTAGCCGAGCCGCGTCATCAGCTCGGCGAACGCGTCCGTCGTCCGGGCGAGCTCCCAGCCGGGCCCGCTCAGCGGCGTCGAGAACCCGAAGCCGGGCAGCGACGGGACGACGACGTGGAACGCGTCCGGCCCCGGCTCGGTCAGCGGCCCGATGACGTCGAGGAACTCGGCGAACGTGCTCGGATAGCCGTGGGTCAGCAGCAGCGGGACCGCGTCCGGGTCGGCCGACCGGACGTGCAGGTAGTGGATCCGCTGGCCGTCGATCTCGGTCGTGAACTGCGGGAACGCGTTGAGCGCGGCCTCCTGGGCACGCCAGTCGAAGCCGTCGCGCCAGTACTCCGCCAGCTCGCGCACGACGGCCGTGGGTATGCCGCGGGACCAGTCCGGCTCGTCGCCGGGTACGGGGTCCGCGAACCGCGCTTCGGCGAGGCGGCGGTGCAGGTCGTCGAGGTCGGTCTGCGGGATTGCGATGTGGAAGGGGTTCGTCATGACCAGGACGGTAGGAGTCATTGCGGAAGACTTCTTTCCGCGATTCGTGCGATCCTCGGAAGATGTTGCAGACCTCCGCCCGTCTCCTCCGGCTGCTGTCGCTGCTCGAGACGCGGCGCGACTGGACCGGCTCCGACCTGGCCGAGCGGCTGGACGTCACGACGCGGACCGTCCGCAGCGACGTCGGGAAGCTGCGTGACCTCGGTTATCCGGTCGAGGCCTCCCCCGGCGTCCGGGGTGGCTACCGCCTCGGCGCGGGCGCGCAACTGCCGCCACTGCTGCTGGACGACGACGAAGCGGTGGCCGTCGCGGTCGGGCTGCGGACGGCCACCGGGGTCGCCGGGATCGGCGAGACGTCGGTGCGGGCGCTCGCGAAGCTGGAGCAGGTGCTGCCCTCGCGGCTGCGGCACCGGGTGCAGGCGCTGCAGACCGCGACGGTCTCGGTGCCGGGCACCGGCCCCATCGTGGACGCCGAGGTGCTGACGGCGATCGCGGCGGCGATCCGGGCCGGCGAACGGCTGCGGTTCGACTACACCAGCCACGAGCGCGCGGCGAGCCGGCGCGACGTCGAGCCGCACCGGCTGGTCGGCCTGAACCGGCGCTGGTACCTCGTCGCGTGGGACACCGGGCGCGCCGGCTGGCGCACCTTCCGCGTCGACCGGATGACGCCGAAGGTGCCGAACGGCCCCCGGTTCACCCCGCGCGAGCCGCCGGAGGGCGACGTCGCGCAGTTCGTCCAGCGCAGCGTCGGCGCGGCGACCTGGCGCTACCACGCGAAGGTGCGCCTCCACGCGTCGGCCGGGTACGTGCGGGCCCGGCTGCCGGTCGCGGTCGAGGTGACGCCGGAGGGGCCGGACCGCTGCGTCGCCGAGGTCGGCTCGGACAACGCGGCCATGCTCTCGCTGTACCTCGGGCTGCTCGAAGTGGACTTCGAAGTGCTCGGGGCGCCGGAGCTGGCCGCCGAACTGGCCAAGACGGGTGAGCGGTTCCTGCGGGCTAGCGCAGGGAGTTCGCCAGCTCCTCGATGATGACCAGCTGCTCCCGGACGCCGACCTCCATGCCGGACTGCAGGATGGTGTCGCGCAGCTCCTTGCTGCCGGTCACGGTCAGCAGTTCGAGCCGCGTCCGGTCCCCGTCCAGGGCGGTGAAGGTGACGGTGTTGAGCGGGCCATCCACGGAGTCGAGGTCGACGCCGGGCAGCTCGAACACCGAGGTGTAGACGATCCGCTCGTCCGGCACGACCTCGCGGTACTCGCCGTGGAAGCCGACCTCGGCGCCGTCGTTCGCCTTCAGCACGTACCGCCAGCGGCCGCCGGGCCGCAGGTCCAGCTCGACTTCGGTGGCGGTCCCGCGGTGCCCGCTCCACCAGCGCCGCACCAGCTCCGGTGTGGTCCACACGCGGTAGACGAGGTGCTTCGGCGCGTCGAATTCGCGCGTGATCAGAATCCGGTCGTCGGCGGGGGTGGTGATCTCCACGTCACTGCTCCTGTTCCTTGAGTTCTTCGAGGACTTCGTCCATCAGGTCGAACCGCTCGGCCCACGTCCGCTCGTAGCGCTTGACCCAGTCGTGGATGGGCTTGAGCGCGGGCCCGTTGAGCCGGTAGAGCCGCTGCCGGCCGTCGCCGCGCACGTCCACGGCACCCACCTCCCGCAGGACGCGCAGGTGTTTCGACACCTGCGGCTGGGCGAGGCCGAGCAGGTCGACGAGGTCGCCGACGGACCGTTCGCCGCCCATGAGGACGTCGAGGATCTGCCGCCGCCGGGGTTCGGCGACCGCGTTGAAGGTGTCGGCGGTTGTCGCTGCTCGTGCCACGCGAGCCATCATATGCCCATATGGGTATGCGTCAAGAGCCCGCATCCTGGGCACGCTGTGCTCCCGCGCCGGTGTCTGCCACGATCGGGCCATGACGGCGGCGGCCGACGGTCCACAGAGGACGGATGCGCGCGGCGCCCGGCGCGGTGCCAGCGCGAGCTCCGTCCTGCGGGCGGTCCTCGACGAGGGGCCGATCGCGCGCAGCACCGTCGCGCGGCGGACCGGGCTCTCCGCCGCGGCCGTCACCGGGCACACGGCCGAGCTGCTGCGGCGCGGATTGCTGCGCGAGCTCCCGGAAACGGGAAAGCGCGGCGTCGGGCGGCCGCACGTGCCCGTCGACCTCGACACCGGGCGGCACGTCGCCGGCGCACTGCACCTGGCCGTGCACCACGCCACCGTCGCGCTGCTGGATGTGCGCGGAAATGTCTTGGTGCAGCACGAAGAACCGCACGGCGGCCTGGCCGCCGAAGACCTGCTCGCCCGCGCCGCCGAGATCCTCGACGACCTGCTGCTCGGGCACGCCCCGGACCGCGAGCCGCTCGGGCTCGGCGTCGCCACCGGCGGCTGGGTCGACCGCGCGTCCGGCACCGTCGTCGAACACCCGTTGCTGGGCTGGAAGAACGTACCGGTGCGCGACCTCCTAGTCGGAAGCACCGGCCTGGCCGTCGAAGTCGACGGCCACGCCCGGGCCCTCGTCCACGCCGAACGCCTCTTCGGACACACCCGGGCCCGGGAAAGCGTCGTGCAGCTCTTCGCCGGCAACGTGGTCGACGCCGCGTTCGCCACCGGCGACACCGTGCACCACGGGCCGCGCTCGGCCGCGGGCGCGGTCGCGCACCTGCCGGTCGACGACAGCGCCGAGCCGTGCCGCTGCGGGCGCACCGGCTGCCTCGAAGCCACCGTTTCGGAAGCGACGCTCGCGCGCAAGGCGGGCGTGCCCTTTCCGGAACTGCTCGCGCTCGCGGCGGCCGGGGAAACCGCGGCGGTGCGGCTGTTCCACGACCGCGCCCGGTTGATCGGGCAGGCCGCGGCCTTGCTGCTCGACGTGCTCAACCCGGCCGTGCTCGTCGTGGTCGACCGGAGTGTAGCCCAGGTCCCCGGGTGCCTTCCCGCCATCCGGGACGAGGTCCGCGAACGATCGCGCGCCTGCACTGATCCGGCGGAAACCATTGTTCCGACAAGCTTCCCGGGTACCGAACTCGCGACGGCCGGCGGCGCGGTGCTCCTCGACGTCCTCTTCGACGACCCGCTCGGTCCGCTTCCCACCCGGTTGTCGCGCGCCTCGTGAATCGCCGGAGTTATTTCACGAACTCGCAAAATTGACCGTCCGCCCGGCCGCCCCGAACAATCGGGGCATCCCCGCCGACTCCCGGAACGGACGAACCACCGTGAAGAAAACCTTGCCCCTCTTGGCCGCCGCCGCGGTGCTGCTCGCCGGGTGCGCGTCGGCCACGGCGACCGGCGCTCCCGGGCAACCGGAAAAGCTGGAGCTGCGCTACCAGGGCAGCGCGAACTCCGTGACGCTGCCCGAACTCGCCGAAGACCTGGGCTACTTCGGCCCCGTCAAGCTGAAGTGGGTCGGCAACACGATCAGCGGCCCGCAGGACATCCAGTCCGCCGCCACCGACCAGACCGACTTCGGCGGCGCCTTCACCGGCGCGGTCGTCAAGCTCGCCGAAGCCGGCGCGCCGATCAAGGCCGTCGTCAACTACTACGGCTCCGACGACCAGGCGTTCATCGGCTACTACACCAAAGAGGACAGTCCGATCCGGACCGCCCGCGACCTGATCGGCAAGAAGGTCGGCGTCAACACGGCCGGGGCCAACCTGGAGGCCGCACTCGACACCTGGCTGAAGGAGCAGGGGCTGTCCGACGACGAGATCAAGCAGGTCCAGCTCGTCGTCATCCCGCCGGTGAACGCCGAGCAGGCCCTGCGCAACGGCCAGCTCGACGTCGTCGCGCTGCAGGGCATCCTGCAGGACCACGCCCTCGCCGCCGGCGGCATCCGCTCGCTCTTCAGCGACGTCCAGGCCTTCGGACCCTACAACGGCGGGCCGTACGTGCTGCGCACCGACTTCGTCAAGAAGTACCCGGAGACCACGAAGATCTTCGTTTCCGCCGTGGCCAGGGCGATCGAGTGGGAGCGCACCACCCCGCGCGAGGAGGTGATCGCCCGCTTCACCAAGATCATCGAAGCCCGCGGCCGCAACGAGAACACCGGCACCCTCAAGTACTGGAAGAGCGTCGGCGTCACCCACGGCGGGCTCATCGCCGACAAGGACTACACGCTCTGGGAGCCGTGGCTGAAGCAGCAGGGCTACATCAAGGGCGACCGGATCGACACCTCGAAGCTCTACACCAACGAGTTCAACCCCTACCGCGACGGCGCCCCGGCGGTGACCAAGTGATCAGGATCCGTTCGGTGACCAAGACGTTCGGCGCGCTCACCGCCCTCGACGACGTCTCCCTCGACGTCGCCGACGGCACCTTCCTCTCGCTGGTCGGGCCGAGCGGCTCGGGCAAGTCGACGCTGCTCGACCTGCTCGGCGGGCTCACCACCCCGACGTCCGGCGAGGTGCTCATCGACGGCGAGCCGGTGCGCGGCCCGGGCCTCGACCGCGGGGTCGTCTTCCAGCAGTACGCGCTGTTCCCCTGGCGCACCGCCCGCGCCAACGTCGAGTTCGGGCTCGAAGGCGGGCCGCTCGGGAAGCGGCAGCGGGCCGAGCGGGCGCGCGAATACCTCGCCCTCGTCGGGCTTTCCGGCTTCGAGGACCGCTACCCGCACGAGCTGTCCGGCGGGATGAAGCAGCGCGTCGCGATCGCCCGCAGCCTCGCCTACGACCCCGCCGTGCTGCTGATGGACGAGCCGTTCGCCGCCCTCGACGCGCAGACCCGCGAGCAGCTGCAGGACGAGCTGCTGCGGATCTGGCGCCGGACCGGCAAGACGATCGTGTTCATCACCCACGGTATCGACGAGGCCGTCTACCTCGGACAGCGGGTGGCCGTGCTGACGTCGCGGCCCGGCCGGTTGAAAGCCGTCGTCGACATCGACCTCGGCGACCGCGCCGGGGACGTCCGCTCCGACCCGGCGTTCGGGCGGCAGCGCCACCGGCTCTGGGAACTGCTGCACGACGAGGTCCGCAAGGCGGCCCAACACGAACGGAGCGCGGCCGGATGACCACCACCCTCGAAGCACCGTCCGTCCACACCGGACCCGCGCCCGCAGCGCCACGACCACGGCGGTTCGCGAAGAAGCTCACCCGCACCGTACACGGCTCGGCCGCGGTCGTGCTCTTCGTCGCCCTCTGGGAGCTGCTCCCCCGGTTCGTCCTCGACGAGGGCACGCGGACCTTCCTGCCGCCGCTGTCGGAAGACCTGCGGGCGCTCTGGGAACTCGCCCTCGACGGCCAGCTCGCCGAGCACCTGCTGGCCAGCGTCGGGCGGTCGGCCGCCGGGTTCGCGATCGCCGTGGCGGTCGCGGTGCCGCTCGGCCTGCTGATCGGCTGGTACCGGCCGGTCGCGCGGTTCCTGCAGCCGCTGCTGGAGCTGGCCCGCAACACCGCCGCGCTGGCGCTGCTCCCGGTGTTCACGCTGCTGCTGGGCATCGGCGAGCTGTCGAAGGTCACCTTGGTCGTCTACGCGTGCGTGTGGCCGGTGCTGCTCAACACGATCGCCGGCGTCAACACGGTGGATCCGCTGCTGGTCAAGGCGGCTCGCTCGCTCGGCCTGTCCAGCCCGCGGCTGTTCCGGAAGGTGATCCTGCCCTCGGCGGTGCCGACGGTGTTCACCGGCATCCGGATGGCGGCGTCCTACTCGATCCTCGTGCTGGTCGCCGCCGAGATGGTCGGCGCGAAGGCCGGGCTCGGCTACCTGATCAACACCAGCCAGGTGAACTTCCAGATCCAGCAGATGTACGCCGGGATCATCGCGGTCTCGGTGCTCGGAGTGCTCGTCAACTCCGGCTTCGTCGTCCTCGAACGGCGGTTTTCGACCTGGCGCCCCAAGGAGAAGCCATGACCAGGCACCTGCACCTCAACGCGTTCGTGATGCCGAACGGCCACCACGAAGCCGCGTGGCGGCACCCGTCCACCGACCCGCACCGGGCGCGGACGCTGCAGCACTACGTCGACATCGCCCGGACCGCCGAGCGCGGCAAGCTCGACTCGCTCTTCCTCGCCGACGGCGTGGCGTTGTGGGGCAACGTGAAGCACAACTCCCACAGCCACTTCGAGCCGTTGACGCTGCTCTCGGCGCTCGCCGCCTCGACGGTCCACATCGGACTCATCGCCACGGCGTCGACGACCTACAACGAGCCCTACCACCTGGCGCGCAAGTTCGCTTCGCTCGACCACCTCTCCGGCGGCCGCGCGGGCTGGAACATCGTCACGTCCGCGGGCATCGACGAGGCCCGGAACTTCAACTTGGCGAAGCGGCCGTCGCATTCCGCGCGCTACGAACGCGCGGACGAGTTCATCGAGGTCGTCAAGAAGCTGTGGGACAGCTGGGACGACGACGCCGCGCTCGTCGACCGCGACACCGGCGTGTACGCCGACACCGAGCGCATCCGCGCGATCGAACACAACGGAGCACACTTCCAGGTCCGCGGGCCGCTCAACATCGAACGCCCGGTCCAGGGCCACCCGCTGCTGGTCCAGGCGGGCTCGTCCGAGACCGGCAAGGAGTACGCGGCCCGCCACGCCGAAGCTGTCTTCACCGCGCAACAGACGTTCGCCGAGGGCAAGGCGTTCTACGACGACGTCAAGGGGCGGCTCGCCAAATACGGCCGGACACCGGACGAAATCAAGATCCTGCCCGGCATCTCGCCGATCCTCGGCCGCACCGAAGCCGAGGCCCGCGAGCGTGAAGCCGAGCTCAACGCGCTGATCACGCCGGACTACGGGCTGCGGCAGCTGTCCAAAATGCTCGACCACGACGTCACCGGCTACCCCCTGGACGGCCCGCTGCCGGATGTCGGCAGCTTCACCGAAGGCGGTCAGAGCCGCTTCGAGCTGGTCGTCGGCTTGGCGCGGCGCGAAGACCTCACCATCCGGCAGCTCCTGGAGCGGCTGGCCGGCGGGCGCGGGCACCGCGTCTTCGCCGGGACGCCGGTCCAGGTCGCCGACGAGCTGGAGGCCTGGTTCACCGGCGGCGCCGCGGACGGCTTCAACGTCATGCCGCCCACCCTGCCCGGCGGGCTCGACGACTTCGTCGACCTCGTCGTCCCGGAATTGCAGCGGCGCGGGCTGTTCCGCACCGAGTACTCCGGCACCACCTTGCGCGAGCACTACGGCCTCGCGCGTCCCGCCAACCGCACCCGAGTGAAGGAGCCCGCATGACCACGCTGAGCACCGACGTCCGCAAGATCACCGGCAGGATCGGCGCCGAGATCATCGGCCTCGACCCCGCCGGCGACCTCGACGCGTCCCAGGTCGCCTTCCTGGCCGACGCCCTGCACGAGCACAAGGCTCTGGTGTTCCGCAACACCGAGCTCGACGACGAGGGCCAGCAGCGGTTCGCCGCGCGCTTCGGCGAGCTGACCAAGGCGCACCCGACGGTGCCCGCGGCCGACGGCGCGCCCACGATCCTGCCGGTCGACAGCGAGCTGGGCCGGGCCAACCACTGGCACACCGACGTCACGTTCGTGCTCAACCCGCCCAAAGCCAGCACGCTGCGCAGCCTGGTGGTGCCGCCCTACGGCGGGGAGACGCTGATCGCGAACGCGGCCGCGGCCTACCGGGACCTGCCCGGGCCGCTGCGGGCGTTCGCCGACACGCTGCGTGCCGTGCACACGAACGACTACGACTACGTCCAGCCGCCGGAGACGGTGGACGACAAGGAGCAGGCCCGGCGGGCCCAGTTCGTCTCGCGCAAGTACCGGACCGTGCACCCGGTGGTGCGGGTCCACCCGGTGACCGGCGAGCGCGGCCTGTTCATCGGCGGGTTCGCGCAGCGGATCGAAGGGCTGTCGGTGAGCGAGTCCCGCGATCTGCTGCGGCTGCTGCAGTCCTACGTGACGCGGCCGGAGAACGTCGTGCGCGTGGCGTGGGAGCCGAACCAGCTGGTGCTGTTCGACAACCGGATCACCCAGCACTACGCGATCGACAACTACGACGGCCTCCCCCGGCGCCTCAACCGGGTGACGGTGGCCGGCGACATCCCGGCGGGCATCGACGGGCGGCCGAGCGAGTCCTTGGAAGGGGACGCTTCGCACTACACCTCGGTGGCGTAGGCCGGGGGTGCTGGTGGCCGGCGACCTCCCGGCCACCAGCACCCGGGTGGCGAAGGCGCTAGCCCTGCTGACAGGTGGACGCGGTGCGGTAGCAGTTCGCGTAGTGGCTGATCACGTGGTTGACGTCGGTCAGCCGGATGACCACGTGGTCGATGCCGCCCGGAACATCGGTCGTCAGAGTCAGGGTGCCGTAGTCGATCCCGTGGTCCATGCTGTCGTGGGTGCACAGCCCGAGTTCGTCGGGGAAGGTCGCCACCCTGGTCGAACCCTGAAAGCCGGTCAGCGTCAGGCTGGCGCACTCGTCGGCCGAGGTCACGTTGGTCACGTGGCCGAACGTCACCGTTCTCGCGGACGCCGACCAGCTCATCGTCCCGGTGGCAGACATCGCCCGGCCTCCCGTGCTGTGGTTCACCACGACGGTGAAGCCGGACGGCGCGGCCGCCGCCACTCCCGTGGTCGCCACGGTGACGACCACCGCAGTCCCCAGTGCCGCACCGATCCGAGCCAGGATGCGCATGCATCGTTCCCTTCGACGAGTCCCCCGCGGTTCTGCCACGGCGGACACGCCCCGGCCCGCCCGGCGGTTGAGGCCGGGGCGGCCGGTTCACCCGAACGGCCGAATCAGCGCTCGTTGCGCGCCAGGTCCCGGAAGCAGTCCCACGCCCGGCTGACGAGCGCCGGGTGCGTCCGGAGGTCGATCGCCGTGCGGGCCAGTGCCGCCGCGGACGCCAGCATCGCCGAGCGGCCGCGCGGGCTCGCCGCCGCCGCGGCGAACTCCGGCGTGTGGTCGGAGTACTCCTCCGCCGTGATCGCCACGAACGGGTGGATCGCCGGGACCCGGACGCTCACGTCGCCGATGTCCGACGAACCCAGGAAGACCCCCGGCGCCGGCGGAGTCGCGTGGATCCCGCGCGCCGCCAGGTGCTCGGTGAACCGCTCGGACAGCACCGGGTTGTCGCGGAAGTGGGCGTAGCCGCGCCCGAGACGTTCGACGTCGACCTTCGTGCCCGTCGCGAGCGCCGCGCCCTGCGCGCCCGTCGTCACGTCCTCGACCAGGCGGTCCAGCGCACCGGTCGTGAGCGCGCGGAGCCCGAAGCGTCCCTCGGCGCGGTCGGGGACGATGTTCGTCGCCTCGCCGCCGTGGGTGATGATCCCCTGGACATGGGAGCCGGCGGGCAGCCGCTGGCGCAGTGACGAGACCGCGCCGAACGCCTGGATCAGCGCGGCGAGCGCGTCGATGCCGGCTTCCGGGTCGCCGGTCGGGTGCGCCGCGCGGCCGTGGAAGGTCACCTTCAGCTCCACCTGCGCGGTCAGCGGGGCCCAGGACCACGAGTGGACGCCGGGGTGGACCATCAGGGCCGCGTCGACGTCGTCGAACACGCCCGCCTCGGCCAGCGCCACCTTGCCGCCGCCGCGTTCCTCGGCGGGACACCCCACGACGAGCAGCGAGCCCGGGCTGTCCGCCAGCACGGCGCGCGCCGCCAAGGCGGCTCCGAGGCCGGCCGCGGCGATCAGGTTGTGGCCGCACGCGTGGCCCAGCCCGGGCAGCGCGTCGTACTCCAGCAGCAGCGCGACGCACGGCCGCCCGCTCCCGGCCCGCGCGAGGAACGACGTCGGCAGTCCCGCGACGCCGGTTTCGACGGCGAAGCCGTCCTCGGCGAGCTCCCGGGTCAGGCGTTCGGCGGCCGCGTGCTCCTCATAGGACAGTTCCGGCCGTTCGTGCAGCGCGGTCGCGACCGCCCACAGCCGTTCGTCCAGCCGCTCGATCCGCTCGTCGGCCCGCTCGTGCAGCTCTTCGTGCCACTCCATGCCCATCGGAATACCCCCACCACGCACGGTCACACCAGCGGCAGTGTTTCACACGGACCGAATGCGGTTACTCGCGCGCATGGACCACACCAAGGCACCGGTGCTGGAAGCGTTGCGCGACTACCACCGCATCGGCTACGTCCCGTTCAACGCGCCCGGCCACAAGCAGGGCCGGGGTGTCGACCCGCGAGTGCTGGAGATCGTCGGCGCGAAGGTCTTCGAGTCCGACGTCATCGCGCTCAACGGCCTCGACGACCGGCTGATGCGCCAGGGCGTGCTCGCCGAAGCGCAGGAACTGATGGCCGACGCGGTCGGCGCCGAGCACACGTTCTTCTCCACCTGCGGCAGCTCGCTTTCGGTGAAGAGCGCGATGCTCGCGGTCGCCGGGCCGCACGAGAAGCTGCTGGTGCCGCGGCACGTCCACAAGTCGGTGGTGTCCGGGCTGATCGTCAGCGGCGTCCAGCCGGTGTGGGTGCGGCCGCACTGGGACGCCGGGCAGCACCTGACCCACCCGCCTGGCCCGCGGGAGTACGCGGAGGCGTTCGAACGGGACCCCGACGTGAAGGGCGCCCTGATGGTGACGCCGACCGACTACGGCACCTGCGGCGACGTCCGCGCGGTCGCGGAGTTCTGCCACGCGCGCGATCTCCCGCTGATCGTCGACGAGGCGTGGGGCGCGCACCTGCCGTTCCACGACGGCCTGCCGCCGTGGGGGATGTTCGCGGGCGCCGACGTGTGCGTCACGAGCGTGCACAAGATGGGCGCGGCCGTCGAGCAGAGTTCGGTGTTCCACCTGCAGGGCGACCGCGTGGACCCGAACGTGCTGAAGTCGCGCGAGGACCTGCTCGGCACCACGAGCCCGAGTTCGCTGGTGTACGCCGCCCTCGACGGCTGGCGGCGGCAGATGGCCGAACAGGGCAAGGAACTCCTGGACGGCGCCCTCACCCTGGTGAAGTCGGTGCGCGGCCGGCTATCCGACCTCGGGTTCACGGTGCTGCACGACGAGTTCCTCGGGCCGGACCTCGCGGATTCCGTGGACCCGCTGAAGGTCGTGCTCGACCTCGCACCGCTGGGCATCAGCGGGTACCAGGCCGCCGACTGGCTCCGCGAGCAGCAGCACGTCACCGTCGGGCTGTCGGACCATCGCCGGATCGTGGCCCAGATCAACCATTCGGATGACGACGAGACGACGGGCGTGCTCGTCTCCGCGCTCGAAGCGCTGCTGAAGGCCGCGCCGGGGTTCAAGACGCCGCCGAAGGTCGAGATCCCGCCGCCGGCGGAGTTCGAGCTGGAGACGGCGATGCTGCCGCGCGACGCGTTTTTCGGCCCGGCGGAGCAGGTCTCGTTGGACGAGGCACCAGGCCGGATCGCGGCGGAGATGATCACGCCGTACCCGCCGGGCGCTCCCGGCGTGCTGCCGGGCGAAGTGATCACGAAGCCGATCCTGGATTACCTGCGCAGCGGGCTGGAGGCGGGGATGGAACTGCCCGACCCGGCCGACTCCGAGCTGAAGTCGGTCCGGGTGGTCGCCCGGCAGTGAGGAAGGGCCGGGTCGGGCATCTTCGGGCGCGACCCGGCTTTCGTCAGGATCGCGGAAAGGGTCACCTCGGATGCAGTGAATGACTCATTCCTGGCGTCGGATGCCAGGAATGAGTCAT
>NZ_JBFBBQ010000099.1:0-33361 GCF_040682775.1 Amycolatopsis sp. NPDC051106
GGCTCGCGTACCCAAACGGTCGGTTCGTGAGCCGACCCTCCAGGTACGCGAGCCGACCGTGCAGGTACGCGAGCCGACCCTCCGGGTCAGGTGCCGGTGGCGGAGTCGAGGCCGCGTTGGTAGGCCTTGATGGCTTCGTCGAGATGACCACGTTGTCGGAGGACGTCGCCGAGGCGCAGGGACGTCGAAATCGCCGCGCCGTGCAGAGAGGCCCGGGTCTGGATCTCCGCCGCCTCGCGGAGCAGGCGCGTCGCCTCGGGGAGGTCGCCGCGAGACTGCGCGACCTGACCCAGTAGGCCGGTCGCCTCGCCCAGGGACTCGACGTCGCGGGCCAGCAGCGGCCAGACCTCCGACACCAGCGAAGCCGCCTCGTCGGGCGCGCCCTGGCGTAGCCGAACCTCGGCCAGCTCGAGGGTCGCCCCCGCGACGCCTTCCTCCGCGCCGATCGCCGCCAGCTGGTCGCGGGCCGACGTCAGCTCCGCGCGAGCCTCGTCCAGCCGGCCGAGCCGGCGCAGCAAATACCCCCGCGCCCAGCGGCAACGGGCCGCGTCGCGGTCGAAGCCCACCGACGCGAACAGGCGGCACGCCTCGATCAGGTCCTGCTCCGCCCGCTCGGGCTGCCCGATCGCCTGCCACACCTGCGACGCCTGCCGGTGGAACCGCGCGACGAAGTCCGGCCGCGTGGCCGCCCGGGCCAGGCGAAGGCCATCGAGTGCCGCGCGCTGGGCCCGGTGCAGCCCGCCCATCTCCATCAGCGGGTGGATCAACGCGCTGAGCAGGCACAACTCGGCGTCGGGGTCGAGATCCGGGGAGGTCAGCGCCGATTCGACCCGCGCGATCGCCGTGCCCGCGTCGCCGCTCAGGTACCGGCAGCCCGACCAGCGGTGCACGATCATCGCCCGCAGCCACGGCGGTGCCGCGTCGCTCAGTTCCGAAGCGTGCTCCAGTTCCTTCTGCGCGCCTTCGACGTCGAACAGCTGCCACTTCACCTCGGCGAGGCAGAACCGCGCGTAGCACTCGACGTCGTCCAGGCGGTAGCCCGCGGCCTGCTTCCCGACGGCGGCGAAGCGTTCTTCGGCGGGTGCGACCCGGCCTTGTTCGAGGTCGCGGTACCCCTCGTCGAGGGACGCGCGCAGCTCGTCGGCGACGCCGGGCGGACGGCCGAACCGCAGGTCGTCGACGCTCAGGCCGAGGCGTCCCGCCAGGTAGGCCAGCATCTCCTCCGACGGCGGCCGGCTGCCGGTCTCGACCTTCGCCAGGAAGCCCCGGTCGTACCCCGGCTCGGCCAGCTCGCGCTGGGTCCACCCGCGCTCGGCGCGCAGCCGGCGGATCCGCGCGCCGAGGGGTTCGGTCATCTCCCCACGGTAGGTCATCGGCGCCGGCGCCGAGGAAACGGACATATTGACGCCCCGCCCGCGCCGGGTTAGCGTTCTCCCGCTAAATAGGAAACTTTCCTAACAAAGTGGAGCCGATCATGCGCCTGCTTCCCCTCGCGACGGCGGCCGCGCTCGCCGTGCCCCTCGCCGCGACCCCGGCCGAGGCGGCCGTCATCCCGGCCGAGGTGCGCGTCGACCAAGTCGGCTACGCGCTGGGCGAGGCGAAGCACGCGTACCTGCTCGGCGGCGCGGCGGGGAAGTTCACCGTCCTCGACGAGCGCGGCCGCACGGTCCGCGAAGGCCGCACGGGTGCGAGCCTCGGCACCTGGAACGCCCGCTACCCCACGGTGTTCGACCTTGACTTGTCCACTGTGGACCGCCCGGGCACCTATCGCGTCAAAGCCGCCGGCGCGACGTCGCCGCCGTTCCGGATCGACACCGCGCGCCGCCTGTTCCGCCCGCTCGTGCGTGCGACCACCGAGTTCTTCCAGGCCCAGCGCGACGGCCACGACGTCGTTCCCGGCCGGCTGGACCGCAAGCCGTCGCACCTCGCGGACCGGAAGGCCACCGTCTACGCCGAGCCGAAGTTCGCCGGCGAGGGCGGCGACGAAATCGTCGAACCGCTGCAGCCGCAGGGCGGCCCGGTCGACGTCGAAGGCGGCTGGGTCGACGCGGGCGACTTCGTCAAGTTCACGTCCAACACGGCGTATTCGCTGGCCGAACTGGGTTTCGTGCTGCGCGAGGACCCCGATCCGGTGCTGGCGAAGGAGGTCCGCTTCGGCCTCGACTGGCTCGACAAGATGTGGGACGGCCGGACCAAGACGCTCTACGCCCAGGTCGGCATCGGCACCGGCAGCGAGGAGTTCGGCTTCCTCGGCGACCACGACGTCTGGCGCGAGCCCCAGGACGACGACGCGCTCGACGTCAAGCCCGGCGACCCCGCCTACTTCGTCAAGTACCGTCCGGTGTTCCCGGCCGCTCCCGCGGGCGCGCCGCTGTCCCCGAACCTCGCCGGCCGCGTCGCCGCCGCGTTCGCGCTGGGGGCGCAGATCCAGGCCCACCGCGACCCGCGCCTGGCCCGGCACTACCTGAGCGAGGCCGCGGCGGTGTTCGCGCAGGCCAAGACAGCGGACGTCGGTGAGCTCGTCAGCGCGTTCCCGCACGCTTACTACCCGGAGTCGTCCTGGGAGGACGACCTGGAGCTGGGTGCGACGCAGCTCGCGCTGGCGGCGCGGGCGTTGAAGGACCCGCGCGCGAACGGCTGGGCCCGCGACGCGGCGAGGTGGGCGAAGGCCTACATCGGCAGTGACGACACGAGCACGCTGAACCTCTACGACACCAGCGCGCTCGCCCACGCCGATCTCGCCGGCCTGCTGCGCACGGGCGTCCCCGGCACCGCGCTCGGCGTCCGCGAGCTGGCCGCCGACCTCCGTCGTCAGCTGGACGCGGGCGTGGAGTCGGCGAAGAAGAGTCCATTCCGGACCGCGGTCGACGTCACCGACTTCGACGCCGCCAGCAAGAGCTTCGGGTTCGCGGCGACCGCGCGGCTCTACCAGCGCGTCACCGGCGACACGCGGTACGCGGCCTTCGGCACGCGACAGCGTGACTTCACCCTCGGCGCGAACGCCTGGGGCGTGTCGCTCGTGGTCGGCGTCGGCACGACGTTCCCGCAGTGCCTGCACCACCAGGCCGCGAACCTCGCCGGGCCTTCGAAAGTGCTGTACGGCGCGGTCGTCAACGGCCCGAACGGCGCGGGCAACTTCGCGGATCTGCCGTTCCCGGCGGGCGCGAAGGAATGCACCCGTCCGTATGAATCCTTCGACGGGCAAGGAAGTCGTTACGCGGACGACCTGAGTTCATGGCCCAGTAACGAGCCCGCCATCGACTTCACCTCCACGGCGCTGCTCGCATTCTCGCTGGCGGACAGGTCGTAGCATGGCCGGGTGAGCGAACAGTCTGAATTCCCCGACGGCCAGTACCCCGAGCGCCCGGTCGAGCGCCAAAAGGGCCCGGTGGTGCTGCGCGGCGACCGCCGTGACCAGGGCAGCACGACCGACCAGCGGCTGCTCGACTCGCGCGGGCCCACCGACTGGGTGCACACCGACCCGTGGCGCGTGCTGCGGATCCAGGCCGAGTTCGTCGAGGGCTTCGGCGCGCTCGCCGAGGTCCCGCGCGCGGTCACCGTGTTCGGCTCGGCGCGCACCAAGCGCGACCACCCGGAGTACGAGCTCGGCCGCAAGATCGGCGGCGCGCTGGCCAACGCCGGGTTCGCCGTGATGACCGGCGGCGGCCCGGGCGCGATGGAGGCGGTCAACCGCGGCGCGGCCGAGGCCGGCGGCTTCTCCGTCGGGCTCGGCATCGAGCTGCCGTTCGAGCAGGGCCTGAACCCGTGGGTCGATCTCGGCGTCAACTTCCGCTACTTCTTCGCCCGCAAGACGATGTTCATCAAGTATTCGCAGGCCTTCATCTGCCTGCCCGGCGGCTTCGGCACGCTCGACGAGCTGTTCGAGGCGCTGACGCTGGTGCAGACCAAGAAGGTCACGAAGTTCCCGGTGGTGCTGTTCGGCAGCGAGTACTGGGGCGGCCTCTACGACTGGATCGCGAAGACCGTGCAGGCCGAGGGCAAGGTCAGCCCGCACGACCTGGACCTGCTGCACGTCACCGACGACATCGACGACGCCGTCCGCGTGGTGCAGGAGTCGTACCAGGCTTGGGAGGACACGCACTGATGAGCCGGATCTGCGTGTTCTGCGGTTCGTCGATGGGGTTCTCGCCGCGCTACGCCGAGCAGGCGGCGGCCCTGGGCAAGCTGCTGGCCCAGCGCGGCATCGGCCTGGTCTACGGCGGCGCGAGCGTCGGCACGATGGGCGTGGTCGCCGACGCGGCGCTGGCCGCGGGCGGCGAGGTGATCGGCGTGATCCCCGAGGCGCTCTCGTCGGTCGAGATCTCGCACGCGGGGCTGTCGGAGCTGCACGTCGTGGCGGACATGCACGAGCGCAAGGCCAAGATGGCGGCGCTGTCCGACGGCTTCCTGGCGTTGCCGGGCGGCGCGGGCACGCTGGAGGAGCTGTTCGAGGTCTGGACGTGGGCCCAGCTCGGCCTGCACGGCAAGCCGATCGGCCTGGTCGACGTGGACGGCTACTACGGGCCGCTGGTGACGTTTGCCGACCACATGGTGACCGAGGGGTTCGTCAAGCCGGAGTACCGCGAGCTCGTGATGGTGGACGCGGACCCGGCGGCGCTGCTGGACCGGTTCGAGACCTACGTTCCGCCGGCCCCGCCGAAGTGGGCCAAGGAGCCGCCGGGCATCTGATGCGGAGGGGACCCGGCTTCAGGCGACGCCTTCGCTGGGCCGCTTGTGGTAGGTGTCCACGTACTCCTGGCCCGAGATCTCCAGGATCTGGTACATGACCTCGTCGGTGACCGACCGGCGGATCGCCGGTGAGTAGTCTTGGCCCTCGTAGCGCGAAAAGTCGAGTGGCTTGCCGAACGTGATGGAGATCTTCGCCGGCCGCGGGATGCGCTTGCCCGCGGGCTGGAGGTTCTCGGTGCCGGTCAGCGCGACCGGCACCACCTTCGCGCCGGTCGCCAGGGCCAGCGCCGCGACGCCCGTGTGGCCGCGGTGCAGCCGGCCGTCCAGGGACCGCGTGCCCTCGGGGTAGATCGCGAAGACGCCGCCCGCGTCGAGCACTTTGCGCGCCGCTTCCAGGGCCGCCAGCCCGGCCTGGGCGTTGCCGCGCTCGACCGGGATGTAGCCGAGCCCGCCGACGAACCCGGCCATCAGCTTGCCCTTGACGCCCTTGCCGGTGAAGTACTCCGCCTTGCCGAGGAACTTGACCTGCCGCGGCGTCGCGAACGTGATCACGCCGGTGTCGAGCGCGGCGCGGTGGTTGGCCGCCAGGAGCACCGGGCCCGTCGTGGGCACGTTCTCCACGCCGTGCACCTCGGGCCGGTACACCGCCCTGGCCAGCGGTCCCAGCACGAACCGGACAAGCAGCGCGATCAAGTGGTCCTCCTCCTCGGTGCGGTGACCCCCAGCATGGCACGATCGTTACCCGTGAGTTGGTTCGAGCGGCGTACGTGGCAGGAGCCCGGGTGGACGCCCGGGGACATCGTGACCGCGAAGGGTGACCGCACGGTTTCGGTGGTGCTACCGGCACTGGACGAAGAGCGGACCGTGGGGGACGTCGTCGCGTCGGTGCGGCCGCTGGTCGGCAGCGTCGTCGACGAGCTCGTCGTCATGGACTCGGGTTCGACCGATGCCACCGTGCGGGTCGCCGAGGCCGCCGGTGCCCGGGTGGTCCGCCGCGAAGACGTCCTGCCGGAGCTGCCGCCGGTGCCCGGCAAGGGCGAGGTGCTGTGGCGCTCGCTGGCCGCGACCAGCGGGGACCTCGTCGTCTTCCTCGACTCCGACCTCGTCGACCCGGACCCGGCGTTCGTGCCGTCGCTGCTCGGCCCGCTGGTCTCCGAAAGCGGTGTCCACCTGGTCAAGGGGTTCTACCGCCGCCCGCTGCGGCTGGAGAGCACCGGCGGCGGCCGCGTCACCGAGCTGCTGGCCCGGCCGGTGCTCTCGGCGCTGCGCCCGTCGCTCGGCGGGCTGGTCCAGCCCCTCGGCGGCGAGTACGCGGGCACGCGCGAATTCCTGGAGTCGGTGCCGTTCGCCGCCGGGTACGGCGTCGAGATCGGGCTGCTGCTCGACGCCGAAGCGCGCTACGGCCTCGACGGGCTCGCGCAGGTCAACCTGGGCGTCCGCAAGCACCGGAACCGCTCGCTGCTGCAGCTGGGCGCGATGTCGCGCCAGATCCTGGGCACGGCGCTGGCGCGCTGCGGGGTCCCGGCCGCGGACGCGCCGTTCACGCAGTTCGTGCAGGTGGACGAGGAGTGGCTGCCGGACATCACCGACGTCCGGGTCGCGGACCGGCCGCCGATGCGGGAAGTGCTCGCCCGTCCTCGAGGGTGAGGACCTCGTCGAAGCCCTCGAGGTGCTCAGGGCGGTGCGTGACGAGGACGACGGTGCCTGGCGCTCGGGCGAGGACCTGGGCGAGGACGGCATCGCCGTGCGCGGGGTCGAGGCCTTCGACCGGCTCGTCGAGCACGAGGACTTTCGGAGCGGCCAGGACCGCACGGGCGAGGATCAGCCGCTGACGTTGACCGCCGGAGAGCGCGTCGCCGTCCGGGCCGGTGTCGCGGTCCAGGTCGAGGTCGAAATCGGCGGTCACACAGGCTTCTCGTAGCTCTTCGTCGGTGGCGTCCGGTTTCGCGAGCACGAGGTTCTCGCGGACGGTCGCGTGGAAGACGTGGGCGTCGGCGAGGGCGCCGGAGACGACTCGCGGCAGGTCGGCGTACTCGGCGAGCGGGTGGCCGTCGAGGAGCACTTGGCCGTCGGTGGGGGTTTCGAGGCCGAGGAGGAGCCGGAGCAAGGTCGTCTTGCCGGCGCCGCTGGGCCCGAGGATCCCGACGCGCTTGCCGGGCGGGAGGTCGAGGTCGACGTCCTTCAGCGCGGGCGCTCGGCCAGGGTACCTGACTCCGGCTTTCCGGAGCGTGAAGTGTCCTTTGTGTACGGACCGGGTGCCTCGCGGTTGGGCGGGTTCGGTGAGCACAGCCTTGACCCGGGCGGCCGAAGCGCGGATTTCGGGGACGCGCCGCGCGGCGCCGACGAGCGGGAGGACGACTTCGAAGGTGGTCATGGCGGCCAGCGTGAGTGCGGCGGTCCAGGGCACGGAGGCGTGACAGAGCAGCGCGACGGCGGCGGTGGTGGCGAGCTGGACGAGCGTGCCGCCGGCGGTGAGCAGGGCGGTCTTGCCCGACGTGCGCTTTTCGCTTCGTGCCAACTGATCGACGACGTCGGTGGTCCGCGCGCGGGTTTCGTCCAGGGCGCCGGCGGCGACGAGTTCCCGGTGCCCGGTGACGAGTTCGACCGCCCGTTCGGCGAGTTCGGCCCGCTTCGGGGCGTCTTGTTCCGCAGCCTGCCGGGTGAGCCGGACGACCAGCCAGGGCAGCAGAACCCCGGCGACGAGCAGCCCACCGGCGAGCGCGAGGGCGGCTTCCGCGGACGCGGTGGTGGTGACGGCCACGGCGGCACTCCCGACGAGTGCGGCGACCCCGGCGGGCAGCAGCCACCGCAGGACGGCGTCCTGCAGAGCGTCCACATCGGACACTAGCCGCGTGACGAGGTCCCCGCCGGAGTACCGAGTGCCGGGGACGAGGGCTTGGTAGACGAGGGTGCGAAGGGCGCCGAGCCACCGGAGGACGACTTCGTGCCCGGCGAGCCGTTCGGCGTATCGGAGGCCACCGCGAAGGAGGGCGAGGGTCCGGACGGCGACGACGGCGACGGTGAGGGCTTCGAGAGGGGGTCGTTCGGCGGCGCGGAGAAGCAGCCATGCGGCGGTGGCCATGAGAGCGAGGGCGGCGAGTTCGGCTCCGGCGCCGAGGAGCGCGGCACGCAGGAGCCGCAGAAAGTCTTTGCGGGACACACCCCACACCCCCAGAGCAGCCCCCACCCATCCCGGGGGGCGTCCCCGATCCCATCCTACTGGCACTGGGGTGCGAGAAGCCGCCGTTCGGCGATCTGTGGATAACTGCCCACCTGTGGATGGAAAATTTGACAAATCCATCAGACCGCCACCTCCGCGCGCACCCGGCCACCCCGTAGCTCGACCACCCGGTCCGCCAGCTCGACCATCGCCGGCCGATGGGCGACCAGCACCGCCGTTCGCCCAGGCAGCAACCGCCGCGTGGCCGACAGCACCGTCGCCTCCGTCCGGGAGTCCAGCCGGGCCGTCGGTTCGTCCAGCAGCACCAACCCCGCCGAAGTCCGCGCCAACGCACGCGCCAACCCCACCCGCTGCCGCTGGCCGGCCGACAACACCTCACCCAGCTCGCCCACCGGCGTGGAGAACCCGCCCGGCAACCCCGCAGCGACCGAATCCAGCGCAGCCGCCCTGGCCGCCGCCGAAAAGGAGACAGAATTACCCAGCGAGATGTTCGACTCCAAAGACCCCCGGAACAGTGTCGGCCGCTGCGGCACCCATGCCACGTCGGCCAGCCAGTCCGAGGGGGACAACGAACGCAAGTCCACCCCATCGATCAAAACCTGCCCCGAGGAAGGCGAAACGAACCCCAGCAGCACAGCCAGCAGCGTGCTCTTCCCCGACCCGCTGGGCCCGACCAAAGCCACCCGCGAACCAGGGGGCAACGTCAAATCCACATCGGACAGAGCAGGAACGCCGGAGTAGGAAACCGAGACTCGCGAGAAAACCACCGAAGGCGCACCCCGGCGACGACAACGAGCCCCGGACAACGCAGGAACCACCGGCACCGCGAGAGCTTCACGCAAAGCCGTCAACCCCTCCGCGGCAGCGTGGAACTTCGCCCCGGCAGAACGCAAAGGCAAGTAAGCCTCCGGCGCCAGCACCAAGATCAGCATCGCCGTCCGGGCATCGAGAGAACCCGCGAGCAACCGGAACCCGATCGGCACCGCCACCAAAGCCACCGAAAGAGTCGCAACCAGTTCCAGCACCAGAGAAGACAGGAAAGCCACCCGCAAAGTCTTCAACGTCGCGTCGGCATGGGCGGAAGCCATCGAACGAACCGTCGAAGTCTGCGCAGACGCCCGCCCGAACACCTTCAACGTCTCCAACCCGCGGACGACGTCGAGGAAGTGCCCGCCCAGCTTCTTGAGCAGGTCCCACTGAGTCCGTGCGGAAGTGTGCTTTCCGACCAGGATCGCGAACACCGGGATCAGCGGCAGCGTCGCCGTCACCACCAGCGCCGAGACGACGTCCGCCGTGCACAGCCGCACGATCACCGCGATCGGCACCACCACCGAGACGACCAGCGACGGCAGGTACCCGGTCAGGTAGCTGTCCGTCGCGTCGACACCGCGCGTGATCTGCGTGGCGACGATCCCAGCGCGGTCGGAAGCGGATTCGAGCAGCCGCCGGCGCAGGCCGGCGCGGACCCTGGCCGCGAACCGTCCACTGAGGACGCCGTGACCCCACGTCAGCGCCGCCCGGCCGAGCAGGGCCACCATGAGGAAGAGCGAAATCCCGCCGCCGGTGAGCAGCGTGGCCAGCCCTTCGGCTTGGACCAGCACAAACAAAGCGGAGAACATGCCGAGCGCGGTAAGCGCGACCAGGTATCGCCGGAGTCCGGGCAGAGCAGGCACCGATCCCCCTCAGAAGTGCAGCAGCGAGCGCTGGTCGACGGGATGCCGGTGCGCGCGCCACGTCAGCCACTGCACCACCAGGAGCACCAGCACCGCCGGCACGGCGAACCAGGTCAGCACCCCGAACGTGCCGGACGACGTCGCCGCCTCGTCGACGGTCAGCGTGTACGCCGAGGACACGAGCACCGTCGGGAACCGCAGCGTGCCCACGAGCAGCGCCGGGCACGCGGCGAGCACCATCGACGCGACGAGCGCCGAGCGGTACCGCCGCGTGGCCAGCCCCAGCCGCGAAACGGCCAGGGCCAGAAACGCCAGGACGACCACGCCGACACCGAGCGCCGTGACGCCGTCCAGCGCGAAGAACCCCCACACCGTCGCGATCGCGAGGAAGGCGAACACCGGTCCCGAGAAGGCCCGCGCCAGCCGCACCGCCCGGCCGGTCAGCTCCGCCGGCGCGCGCACGGCGAGGAATGCCGCGCCCTGCAGGCAGAACAGCGCGACGAACCCGAGCCCCCACAGCACCGCGTACGGATCGAAGAACGCGAGCACGTCGGCCGTCGGTGGCAGGCCGAGCACCAGATTGCCGAGGAACAGGCCCCACGACAACGCCGTCACCAGCGCGCCGCCGACGATGCCCGCCGTCCAGGCGCCGCGTCGCGCGTCCGGGCGGCGGCTGCGCAGCTGCATCGACGCCGTGAACGTCACGAGGCCGAGCAGCAGCGTCACGACCAGGACGTACGCCCCGGCGAACACCTTGCCCTCCAGGTGCGGGAACGCGCCGAACAGCACGCCGACCGCGGCCACCAGCCACACCTCGTTGGCCAGGAAGAACGGCCCGAGCGCGCCGAGCACCTGCCGTCGCCGCCGCTCGTCGGCGTCGAACGCGGGCAAGAGCATGCCGACGCCGTAGTCGTAGCCGGCCAGCGCGAAGTAGCCGCAGGTCAGCAGGCCCAGCAGGCACCAGAAGAAGGTCACCATCGGTCAGACTCCGCTCAGGACGGGCAGTTCGGCGGGCTCGTCGACCGGCTCCGGGCCACGCTTGGCGACGCGCGCCATGAGCACCCAGTCGGCGACCGCGAGCGCGGCGAACAGCAGGGAGAAGGCGATGAAGGAGAACAGGATCTGGCCGGCGGGGACGTCCGCGATCGCGTCCGCGGTGCGCAGCTTCCCCCAGACCAGCCACGGCTGGCGGCCGAGCTCGCGCACCAGCCAGCCCATGATCGCCGCGACGAACGGCAGCGGGATCGCCGCGACCATCAGGTAATGCAGGAACCGGGCCCGCGTGATCCAGTTCCGGACCAGCAGCAGCGTGCCGAGGATCGCGCAGGCGAACATGAGGAACCCCAGCCCGATCATGGCGCCCAGCGGCATCCCGACGACGCCTTCGTCGAGCTTGTCCGGCTGGTACATCTTCAGCTCGCCGAACTGCGCGAAGCCCTGGTTGATCACGAAGATCGAGCCGGCGAGCGCCGTGAGGACGCCGATGCGCATCGAGCGGCGGAAGAACTCGATCTCCGTGGTGCGCTTGAGGAAGTGCCACGCGCTGACGCCGACCACGAAGAACCCGCCGGTCACCAGCGCGGCGCCGAGCACGTGCGGCAGCGACGCGACCAGCGCCGGGTTCGAGAACAGCGCGCCGAAGTCGTCGAGGTGCAGGGTCCCGCCTTCGAGCCGGCTGCCGACCGGGTTCTGCAGGAACGAGTTGGCCAGCATGATGAACAGCGCCGACGCGTACGCGGTCAGCGTGACCAGCCAGATCAGCGTCAGGTGCAGCCACTTCGGCAGCCGCCCGAAGCCGAAGATCCACAGGCCGAGGAAGGTCGACTCGAGGAAGAAGGCGACCAGCGTCTCGATGGCCAGCGGCGCGCCGAAGACGTCGCCCGCGAAGGTGGAAAGCCCGGTCCAGGTCAGGCCGAACTGGAACTCCATCACGATGCCGGTGACGATGCCCAGCGCGTAGTTGATGACGTACAGCCGGCCCCAGAAGCGCGTCATCCGGAGCAGTTCGGGCTTGCCGCCGAGCGTCCAGCGCGTCTGCATCACGGCCACCAGCGTGACCAACCCCAGCGTGAGCAGCACGAACAGGAAATGGAACGAAGTCGTCGTCGCGAACTGGAGTCTCGCGATCGGAAGAGCGTTCATGTAGACAGGCTACACATAGACTGACTACATGTAGCCAGTCGACGTGTAGACTGCGTACTCATGAAGGCGGACACCCTGCGCGGGCACCTCGACGCGCTGCTGCTGGCCGTGCTCGACGGCCGGAAACTGCACGGCTACGCGATCATCGAGGCGCTCCAGCTGCGCAGCGACGGCGCGCTCGACCTGCCCACCGGCACCGTCTACCCGGCGCTGCGCCGGCTCGAGCGCGCCGGCTGGCTGACCAGCGAATGGGACGTCGTCTCCGGCCGCAAGCGCCGCACCTACCACCTCACCCGCTCCGGCGAGCAGGCCCTGGCCGCCGAACGCACCGAGTGGCGGGAGTTCACCACGATCATCGGGGGAGTGCTGGGCGCATGATCGACGAGTACCTGGGGGACCTCGACCGGCGGCTGCACGGCTGCGGCCGGTTCAAGGCCGACCTGCTGGGGGAGGCCCGCGACGGTCTGCACGACGCCGCCGACGCCTACCGCGCGGGCGGCTGGAGCGACGAGGACGCCGAGCGCCGCGCGGTCGCCGACTTCGGCCCGGCCGCCGTCGTCGCCCGCGACTACCAGGCCGAGCTCGGCATGCTCAGCGGCGTCCGCACGCTGTGGAAGCTCGTCATCGGCGTCCCGGCGATGCAGATCGCGTGGGACTACGCCCGGATCATCACCTTCGGCGAGTGGACGAAGATCTCCACGCCGACGCCGGAGTGGTACAAGGTCGTCACGCACGTCACCCACGGCGCCGTGTTCGTCGTGCCGGTGATCGGCGTGCTCGCGCTGCTCGGCATCCGCTGGCTGAGCCGGCGGCTCGACGGCGCCGGGCTCGCCCGGTTCTGCGGCGTCCTCATCGCGCTCGCGGTCGGCGTCAACCTCGCGTCGGTCGGGTTGCTGATCAGCACGACCGGGTTCGTGGACGCGTCGAGGCTGTTCCTGAGCGTCCCGTGTGCGCTGCTGATGGTCGCCTGGGTGCTGCTTTCGCTGCGGCTCGTCGTGCTCGCGAGACGTTCGTGGGGTGGGTATGCCACGATCGTCGCGTGACGACCGCGCTGATCTACCTCGTAGTCATGCTGCTGGTGGCCGCCGTGGTGTTCCTGCTCGCCGCGGTCGTGTTCGGCCGGGGTGAGGAGCTCGCCCCGCTGCCGCCGGGCAGCTCGCCGACGCGGCTGCCCGCCGAGGACATCACCGGCGAGGACCTGCAGGAGGTCCGCTTCCAGCTGGTCCTGCGCGGCTACAAGATGTCCGAAGTGGACTGGGTGATGCGGCGCCTCGGCGTCGAGCTCGACGAGCTGCGCGGCCGGGTCGCCGAGCTGGAGCAGCGTGAACGGGAGCGGGAGACCGCGCCGGAGAGCGCCCCGTGACGGACCTGATCCTTTCGGTCGACGTCCGCGCGCCGGCCGGGACGACCTGGCTCGCGCTGACGGACTGGACGCGCCAGGGCGAGTGGATGCTCGGCACCGAGGTCGAGGTCGTCGAGGGCAACGGCCGCAGCGTCGGGTCGCGGCTGGCGGCGTTCACCGGGGTGGCCGGCATCGGCTTCACCGACACCATGGAGATCACCAGCTGGGAGCCACCGGTGCGGTGCGGGGTCCGGCACCTCGGCAGCTTCGTGCAGGGGACCGGCGTGTTCCAGGTGGTGCCGAAGGGCGCGCAGCGCTCGACGTTCGTCTGGGCCGAGCACCTGCGGCTGCCGTTCGGGCCGCTGGGGCGGCTCGGCTGGCCGGTGGTGCGGCCGGCGTTCGCGCTGGGGGTGCGCCAGTCGCTGCGGCGGTTCGCGAAGTTCGCGGAGGACTATTCGGTGGGTGGGAATGAGTGAGCTGATCGGCACCGACGGCGTCCCGCGGTGCAGCTGGGGCAACTCGGCCCCGGACTACATCGAGTACCACGACACCGAATGGGGCGTGCCGCTCCACGGGCAGGACGAGCTGTACGAGCGGCTGTGCCTCGAGTCGTTCCAGTCGGGGCTTTCGTGGATCACGATCCTGCGCAAGCGGGAGGGCTTCCGGAAGGCGTTCAAGCGGTTCAAGCCGGCGAAGGTGGCGAAGTTCGGCGACGCCGACGTCGAGCGGCTGATGCAGGACGCGTCGATCGTGCGGAACCGGGCGAAGATCCTGGCGGCGATCAAGAACGCGCAGGCGATCGCTTCGCTGGACACGCCCTTGGACGACCTGCTGTGGTCCTTCGCGCCTTCTGTCCATGTCCGGCCGAAGACGATGGCCGACGTCCCGGCCATCACCGACGAGTCCAAGGCGATGGCCAAGGAGCTGAAGAAGCGCGGGTTCGTCTTCCTCGGCCCGACCACGTGCTACGCGCTGATGCAGGCGACCGGCATGGTCGACGACCACGTCGAAGGCTGCTTCCGGGCCGCCTGACCCGGAAGCAGCACCTCGCTACTTGCCCTGGAAGTTCGGCTTGCGCTTGCCGACGAAGGCTTCGACGGCCTCGCTGTGGTCGGCGGTCGCGCCGAGCGCGGTCTGGGCGGCGTCCTCGGCGGCGAGCGCCTCGTCGAACGTCGACTGCGCCGCCAGGTTGAGCACGCTCTTGATCTTCGCGTAGGCGACGGTCGGCCCGTTCGCCAGCTTCGCCGCGATCTTCTGGGCGCGGGCCGGCAGCTCCTCGTCCGGCACGACCTCGCCGACCAGGCCGAGCCGCAGCGCCTCGGCCGCGTCGACGGTCCGGGCCAGCAGCATCAGCTCGGCGGCCCGGCCGTAGCCGACCAGCCGCTGCAACGTCCACGACGCGCCGGAGTCCGGGCCCAGCCCGACGTTGGCGAACGCCATCAGGAACGACGACGACTCGGCGGCGATCCGCAGGTCACTGGCGTAGGCGAAGGCGGCCCCGGCGCCGGCGGCGGTGCCGTTGATCGCCGCGATCACCGGCTTCTCCATCGACACGATCGCCTGGACGATCGGGTTGTAGTGCTCCTTCACGGTGTGTAGCGGGGCGGGGTCACCCGCCTGGAGCAGCCCCACGTGCTCCTTCAAATCCTGGCCGGCGCAGAACGCCTTGCCGGAACCGGTCAGCACGACCGCGCGGATGGCGTCGTCGTCCGCCGCCTCGCGCAGCGCCGCGAGCAGTGCTTCCTTCAGCTCGACGGTCAGCGAGTTGTACGCCTGCGGCCGGTTGAGGGTGAGGGTGCGCACCCCGTCGGCGTCGGCGGTCAGCAGGACGTCGGATGTGGTCACGTCTTCTCCTTGCGCGGAAACATCGGTCGTCCGACAGTCTCACACCCCTCGCGGGCCGCATACCAGCACCGATACGGCGGCAAAAGATCGGTCCGCTGATGCGCCCGGCCGCTGATGAGGGACAATGGACACCAGACCCGGCTGGCTTTCACGCGAGCGCGACCCGGGCGCGCCGGTTGAGACGGAGGGAGCACGCTATGGCGGCCATGAAGCCCCGGACCGGAGATGGTCCCCTCGAAGTGACTAAGGAGGGGCGGGGCCTCGTGATGCGCGTACCGCTCGAGGGTGGTGGGCGACTCGTCGTCGAACTCTCCGCGGAAGAAGCGAAGGACCTCGGCGCCGCTTTGGCGGAGGTCACCGGCTGAGCCGACCCCTCGAACCGTCCTTCCGTCGCACCCCGGTCTCCCTTCGGAGGCCGGGGTCGCGGTTCCTCTGCGCCTGAAGGTTGCTCACTGTGCGTAATCCGCTACCCCCCGTTCCGACCAGTCTGCTCGACATCGAGGTGGCGGGCGACCTCCGCCGCGGTGCCCCGGTGGCCCGGCTGGTGACGGCCCCCGCCGACGACGTCGAGTCCGAGCCGCTGGAGATCGGCGGCGTCCGGATCACCGGCAAAGCGGGCGACGTGCAGACGGTCCCCGACGGAGAAGCCCGCTGGATCGCCGGCCTGGGCGACGGCGAGCCGAAGCAGTACCGGAAGGCGGGCGCGGCGCTGGTCCGCGCGGTGAACGCGGCGCTGGCGGACGACGTCGGCCACGGGGGCAAGGCGTTCCGCGCCGTGCAGCTGGTGCTGCCGGAGGAGGCTTCCGGCGAGCACGTGACCGAGCTGGCGCTGGGGCTGCTGCTGGGCGGCTACCGGTTCAAGGTGACGGGCGAGGACCCTGCGCCGTCCGTGCGGACGGTGCGGCTGGTCACGCACGACCGGGCGGTCGAGTCGTTCACTTCGCTGGTCGGGCGGGCTTCGGTGCTGGCGGCGTCGACGGCGCTGACGCGCGACCTCGCGAACACGCCGTCCAACATCAAGACCCCGGCCTGGCTCGCCGACACCGCGGCCCGGGTGGCCGGCCCGCGCGTCGAGGTGGCGATCCGGGACGAGAAGTGGCTGGCAGCGCAAGGCTTCGGCGGCGTCCTGGCGGTCGGCGGCGGGTCATCGCGGCCGCCGCGGCTGATCGAAATGACGTACAAGCCGGCAGGTGCGGCGAAGCACCTGCTGCTGGTGGGCAAGGGCATCACGTTCGACACGGGCGGCCTGTCGATCAAGCCGGCCGACGGCATGCACCTGATGCGCACGGACATGGCGGGCGGCGCGGCGGTGATCGCGGCGATCCGCGGCATCGCGGCACTGGAGCTGCCGGTGCGCGTGACGGCCCTGGTGCCGGCGGCGGAGAACCACGTGTCGGGATCGGCGTACCGGCCGGGCGACATCGTCCGCCACTACGGCGGCAAGACGACCGAGGTCGGCAACACGGACGCGGAGGGCCGCATGGTCCTGGGCGACGCGCTGGCGTACGGCATCCGCCGGTTTTCCCCGGACTACGTGGTGGACGCGGCGACGTTGACCGGCGCGATGAAGGTGTCGCTGGGTCTGCGCACGGGCGGGCTGTTCGCTTCGGAGGACTCGCTGGCTTCGCTGGTTCGTTCGGCGGGCGAGCGCGTGGGCGAGGCGTGGTGGCGCATGCCCCTGGTGGAGGACTACGCGGAGAACGTCCGCGGCGAGTTCGGCGACGTCCGCCAGACCCCGGCGGGCCCGGGCGGCATCACGGCGGCGCTGTTCTTGCGGGAGTTCACCGAGGGGTTGCCGTGGGCGCACCTGGACATCGCCGGCCCGGCGCGCTCGGAGAAGAACTACGACGACGTGGTGCCTGGTGCGACAGGGTTCGCGGCCCGGACTTTGGTGGAGCTGGCGGCTTCGCTCTGACGTTGTCGCTCTGACGTTGTCCACAGGCCGGTGGGGTTGTGGACAACCGGCTGTTCGCGGCCGGTTCTGTCGGTGGGGGCCGATAGACTGGAGCGGGGACGCCCCCCAGGGACGGGTGGGGGCTGTCTGGCGGCCTCATTGCTTTGCTGTCTGGCTTCCGCGCTGCCGTGCAACGGAGCCCAGCCCACTTGTCTGCGCCCGCGGTCCAGACGTCGCGAATGACTCTTTCGGGACGCCAGAAGTCCCCAATGACTCATTCGCGACACCAAGCCCAGCGAAGCCGGGTTCACACGGCCGCCTCTGCCCAAGACGAAGGCCACCTCGAACACCGCGGCCGGATTCACCCAGGGCACCCACGCCCGGCGACCCGCGTCGAGGCAGCCGGGGCAAGTGACTTTGCCGGGCTGTCCGGCGGCCTCATTGCTTCGTCGCCGTCGTCAGCACGTGGTCGCGGAAGCCGGTGACCGCCGGGGTCATCGGCTCGTCCGCCCGCCACGCCAGCCCGATCGTCCGGTAAGGGCGCGGCGCCAACGGCACCTCCGCCACTCCGGCCGGGCTGCCCGGGCCGAACCGCGGCAGCAGCGCCACCCCCAGGCCCGCCGCCACCAGCCCCCGCACGGTGTCCGACTCCTGCCCCTCGAACGCGATCCGCGGCGTGAACCCCGCCGCCGCGCACAGTTCGTCGGTCAGCGTTCGGACGCCGTATCCCTGCTCCAGCAGCACGAACTCCTCGCCGGCCAGTTCCGTCATCCGCACCGACTGCCGGCCCGCCAGGTGGTGGCCCGCCGGGACCGACAGCAGGATCTCCTCGTCCACCAACCCCGCTGTGACCAGCGACGGCGCCGCGGGCAGCGGTGCCAGCAGGGCCAGGTCCAGCTCGCCGTCCACCAGCCGGTCGATCATCTCCTGGCGCGAGCCCTGGACCAGCGTGAACCGCACCCCCGGGTACCGCGCCCGGTGCCCGCGCAGCAGCGAAGGCACCAGCGACCGCCCGAGCAGGTGCAGGAACCCCAGCACGACGTGTCCCGACTCCGGCGCCACCTCCTCGCGCGCCAGCCGGACGCCCGTGTCCACCGCCGCCAAACCGCGCTCAGCCGCCTCGGCCAGCAGCTCCGCCGCACGCGTGAGGCGGATGCCGCGGCCGTCCGGGACCGTCAGCGGCGCTCCCAGCGCGTCGGCCAGAGCCGCGAGCCGACGGCTCACCGTCGGCTGCGGGACGCCCAGCAGTTCGGCCGCGCGTGTGACGTTCCTCGTCTCGCGCAGCGCGACGAGCAACGGCAGGTGCGGCGCCACCTGCGCCGACAGCGAGTCATACGTCACCGCATCGATTGTGCCCGATCAGCGCATTGGAAGTATTGATTAGCTCTGCTTACTTTCAGGTGGTGACTTCCACGCGCCGAGTCAAGACCGCCGTCGCCGCGGCCGGGATCTCCTCCTTCGCGCTGCTCTACGCGCCACAGCCGGTGCTGCCCCAGCTCGCCGCGCAGTACCACCTCGACCCCGGCGGCGCGGCCCTCGCGGTCAGCGTCGCGACCGGCGCGCTGGCGATCGCCGTCCTCCCGATCGCCGCGCTGTCCGAGGTGATCGGCCGGCGTCCGGTGATCCTGACGTCGGTGATCGCGTCCGTCGTCTTCGGGCTGCTGCTGCCGTTGATGCCGACGTACCCGGCGCTGCTCGTCCTTCGCGCCCTCCAAGGTGTCGCCATCGCGGGCTTCCCCGGCGTCGCGGCCGCCTACCTGGCCGAACGCCTCGGCCGCGCGGGGGTCGCCGCCGCCGTCGGCGCGATGATCGCGGGCAACACGCTCGGCGGCATGCTCGGCCGGCTGGCCAGCGGGTTCACCGCCGGGCCGCTCGGCTGGCGCGGCGCGCTGTTCGTCGTCGCGGGCGTGGGCGCGATCTGCTCGGCGATCACGGTCGCGACGCTGCCGCCGGGGACGCGCCCGCGCGGCGACGCCCACCTTCGGTCCGTCGGCCGCGGGCTGGTCACGGCGTTGAGCAAGCCGGTGCTGCTCGCCCAGTACGCCGTCGCGCTGCTCGCGATGGGCTCGTTCGTCGCGCTCTACAACGCGGCCGGGTTCCGCCTGACCGGCGACCCGCTGAACCTGTCGCCGGCGATCGCATCGCTGGTGTTCCTCGCCTACGCGACCGGCTCGGTGTCGTCCGCGGCGGCCGGAAGGCTGGTGGCCCGCGTCGGCCGGCGCCGCGCGCTGATCGGCGCGCTCCTGCTGACGGCGGTCGGCGCGGCGCTGACCCTGCCGGACTCCCTGCCGCTGGTCATCGCCGGTTTCCTGGTTCTGACCTGCGCGTTCTTCGCGGCGCACGCGGTCGCGAACGGCTGGGCGGCGGCCGACGCCCCCGAGAACGCACGCGGCCAGGTGGGCGGCATGTACACGGCGACGTACTACCTGGGCAGCAGCATCGGCGGCGCGGCGGGCGCCTGGGTCTACGGGCACGCGGGCTGGCCGTGGCTGATCGCAGTGGTCGCGGTGTGGCTGCTCTTGGCGGCGGCCGCGGTCGGGGTGGGTACCGCACCGGCGCGGGAGGCTCGGCGAGAGCTGGTCAACGCGGGCTGAGAGGCCGTCCGCCGGCACAGCCAGGTTGGGCTGATTAGCCGGCTCCAGCCGCGGAGAGCAGCCCGCCCATCCCTGGCAGGGTTCCGGCAAAGTCACCCGGGCCGGCTGCCTCGGCGCAGGCCGCGGGCGCGGCGCCCTGCTGAGACGGAGGCGACACCGGACCCGGCTTCGCCGGGTCCGGTGTCGCGGATGAGTCATTGGGGGCTTCTGGCGTCGCGGATGAGTCATTCGCGACATCCGGACCGCTGGGCGCGGACGAGTGGACTGGGATCCGTTGTATGGCAGCGGCGGAAGCCAGGTGGCTGAACTCGCGACTTCGCCGGCCCCAACCCGGAAAGCAGCCCCCACCCGTCCCTGGGGGGCGTCCCCGCTCCAGTCTACCGGCGGCCCCCGACACAGCCCGCCGCGAACGGCGAGTTGTCCACAACCCGGCGTACCTGTGGACAAGTGTTAGATCGCGGCCGCGACCAGCAGTCCGCCCCCCACCGGAAGCAGCGCCGGGACCAGACGTTCGTCCTCCCGAAACGCCCGCGCCACCTCGCGCAGCGCCAGCGTCTCCGGGTCCCGGTGGGACGGGTCGATCACCCGTCCGCCGACCAGCACGTTGTGGAACGCGATGATCCCGCCGCGCCGCAGCAAGGACACCCCCAGCTCGTAGCAGCCGGGGTACTCGATGTGCGCGGAGTCGACGAACACCAGGTCGTAGCCGCCTGGCGTGAGCCGCTGGAGGACGTCCAGGGCACGCCCGACGATCAGCCGTGTGCGGCCCGGGGCGAAGCCGGCCTCGCGGAACGTCAGGCGCGCTGCCCGCTGGTACTCCGGCTCGACGTCGATCGAGGTCAGGATGCCGTCGGGCGCCATGCCGCGCAGCAGGCTCAGGCCGCTCACCCCGGCGCCCGTGCCGACCTCGACGACGGCCTTCGCGCGCAGCGTCGCGGCCAGGAAGCGCAGGGTCGCCCCCGCGCCCGCGCTCAGCGAGCTGCAGCCCAGGTCATCGGCCCGTGCGCGCGCCGAAGACAGCACCTCGTCGTCGGGCAGGTACCCGTCGACGAACCCGGAGTCGGCCGGTGCGGCCGCAGGGGTGGGCGTGTTCACGCACGGAGGTTAGCGTTGGTTGTCGATAAATCCGCGCAGGCTCCCTGGTAAGCACCCCGGAAGAAGTTCTCAGCCTGCTCTCAGTCCAGTCTCACTAGAACCATAAGGAGTCCGGAGAGACTGAAATCCGAGGCCGCGGGGAACACCGTGGCGACAGCCCGCGTTGGGTGGAGCAGACAGGAGAAACACAGATGGAGGTGCCTGCTCCCGAGATGCAGAACGCCGTTGCCGATAACGACGCCGACGCGGTTCAGCCCGTGTCCCTGGACGAAGCGGCCTGGACGCCGCCGTCCTGGGACGAGGTCGTCCGTGAGCACAGCGACCGGGTCTACCGGCTCGCCTACCGCCTGACCGGCAACACCCACGACGCCGAGGACCTCACCCAGGAGACCTTCATCCGGGTCTTCCGGTCGCTGGCGTCCTACAAGCCCGGCACGTTCGAGGGCTGGCTGCACCGCATCACCACCAACCTGTTCCTCGACATGGCCCGCCGCCGCTCGCGAGTGCGGATGGAAGGCCTGCCGGAGGACACCGACCGCATCGTGGGCGACGACCCGAGCCCCGAGCAGGTCTTCTCCGACACCCACCTGGACCCGGACCTGCAGGCGGCGCTCGACGAGCTGCCCCCGGAGTTCCGCGCGGCCGTGGTGCTGTGTGACGTCGAAGGGCTGTCGTACGAGGAGATCGGCGCGACGCTCGGTGTCAAGCTCGGCACCGTCCGCAGCCGCATCCACCGTGGTCGGCAGGCGCTGCGCGCGTCGCTCGAGCGTCGGCGCGCTCACGCTGCGGAGTCTGCGAAGGTGTCGGTATGACCGCACCCCGAGGCTGGGGACTCCCCGAATCGCACCTGCTGCCGGACGCCGTGGTCGCGTTCGTCGACGGGGAGCTCTCACACGGCGCCCGCGACCGCGCCGCGTCGCACATCACCCGTTGCGCGGCGTGCGCCGCCGAAGTACGCGCCCAGCGCCAAGCGGTCGACGCGATCCGCCGCGCGGGTGCGCCGTCGATGTCGGCGGGGTTCCTGGCGAGCCTGCAGTCGATCCCGGAGCACACGGACCTCCCGAGCGCGCCGGACAACCTGGCCATCACGGCCGACGGCCAGCTGGTCGCGGTCCAGCGCCCGGACCGGGTGGCGGGACTGCGGGACACGGGGGTCCTGGGTGGTGTCGCGCCGTTGGGATCGACGGCGCCGCTGGGCCAGTCCCCGAACGTCCTCGGCGGCGGCCGTCTCAAGCGCCGCGCTGCCCAGGGCGCGGGTGTGGTGGTGTCCGGGCTGGTGCTGAGCGCGCTGGCGCTGGTGGGGACGACCGCGGACAGCGGCGACGGCAGCCCGGAGACCGGAGGGGGCGCGCCGCAGCAGGCGAACCTGCTGCCCGCTCAGATGGCGGTGCCGCAGCAGGTGGTGCCCGCGTCGACCCCGGTGAGCACGACCCCGGCCGCGGTGCCGGCGGGTATCCGCTGAGACTTGCTTCCCGCGAAGGCCGCCATTGAGGGATTCCTCGTGGTGGCCTTCGTCATGTCCGGGGCGGGTGGTCGACACCGTGACTCGGTCCTGGCCTGGTTCCGGCGAGTCGGGCTGGCGCGGCTGGGGCGCTGTGTGAACGACGCTCCAGCCGTGCGCCCCCGCCCTCCCGGAGGGTGTGCTGGCACTTCTGAGCACCGCCAGACCCTCGGACTGATCGGTTGGCTGGTGCGCTCGGCCGGGGTTCGGTGTCGCGAATGAGTCATTCGCGACGTTCGGGCTGCGTGCGCGTGGATCCGTTCCGCGGCGGCACCAGGAGTTGGGCGGCTGACCGACCTTGCCGGAACCCGGGTCCCGACGTCGTGAATGACTCATTCATGTCGTCGGACGCCGTGAATGAGTCATTCACGGCATCTCAGCGCCGCAACGAGCCCCTGCACCGGCTCCAACAGGCGCCCTCCACAGCCTCGAGCCAGCCGCCCCTGCTCAGCCCCAGCCCCAGCCCGGAAAGCAGCCCCCACCCGTCCCAGGGGGGCGACCCCGAGTCCAGTCTATCGCCGCCCTCCGACGGAAACGCCTGATCAGCCGCTGGAGCCGCCGTTTGTCCACATTGCCCGGCCCCTGGGGACAACCCACCCAAGCAACAGCCATTTCACTGGCGTACCGGCAGACTCGGAGCACTGGGCTTGGGTATCGTCACGCCCAGCCACCTGATCTTCTGCACCGGGGAATGATGACCGAGCCGAACGTGAATCCCGAGCAGCCCGGCGCGCGTGATGCCGACCGGCTGGGTCCGCGGCCGCTCGCGCGGCCGGCCGTCGATCCGGCTCAGGCCGCCGTCTTCGGGCGGCCCAGCGGGGTCGATGGCGCGTTCGACCAGCTCTACTCCCCCCAGAAGTCCAACGGTGTCCGGCTCGCGCCGCCCGCTCCCGAGTCGCTCGCGGAGGCCTTCCGGCGGCCGCCCGGGGCCGAAGGCGTGCTGCTCGAACGGCCGCGGGAAGCCACCGGCGAACCGAAAGAACAAGAGCCGCCCCTGTGGAACAGCACCAGCGATCCCTGGCGTGACCCGGGCGCCGGGGCCGTTCTCGCCGGGCCCGCGGTGCCCGCCGAAGACGAGGAAAAGCCCGCCAAACGCCCACCCGGCGCCCTGCTCAGCCTGCCCGAGGTGCTCTTCGGACGGCGCGTGCAGCCGAAGGCGCTCGCCTTCCTCGGCGTGGTCGCCCTGCTCGTCGGGGCCGTCGGCGGGCTCGTCGGCTGGTGGGTCGCCGACACCGGCAGCGAGCTCACCGGCTCCGCCACCATCTCCGAAGCCGAGGCCGCCAAGGAACGTCCCGCCGGCTCGGTCGCGGAAATCGCCAAGCGCGTCGCGCCCGCCGTCGTCTCGCTCGAGGTCTTCAAGCCCGGTGCCGACTCCGGTGAGCAGGGCTCCGGCGTCATGATCGACCCGCAGGGCTACATCCTCACCAACGAGCACGTGATCTCCTCCGCGAGCGCCGACCCGGGCGTCAAGATCACCGCCATCTTCATCGACGGCACCCGCACCGAAGCCAAGCTCGTCGGCTCCGACCAGAAGACCGACCTCGCCGTCGTCAAGGTCAACGTCACCAACCCGACCGTGCTGCAGATCGGCAAGTCCTCGGACCTGCAGGTCGGCGACACCGTGATGGCCATCGGCTCGCCGCTCGCGCTGCAGAACTCCGTGACCGCCGGCATCGTGAGTGCCCTCAACCGGCCGATCACCGCGGGCGGCGACAGCGGCGCCCCGCCGGTCACCTACGAAGCCATCCAGACCGACGCCGCCATCAACCATGGCAACTCCGGTGGCGCGCTCGTCGACGCCACCGGCGCGCTCGTCGGCATCAACTCCTCGATCCGCTCCTCCGGCGCGGACGGCGGCAGCATCGGCATCGGCTTCGCGATCCCCAGCGACTACGCGGTCAAGATCGCGAAGGCGCTGATCAAGGACGGCAAGGTCCAGCACGCCGACATCGGCATCAACGCCTCGTCGACCGTCGCCGGCTCGTCCACCATGGGCGCCCAGGTGAAGAACGTCGCGCCCGGCGGCCCGGCCGCGAACGCCGGCATCAAGGAGGGCGACGTCATCACGAAGATCGGCGGCCGCCTGGTGCGGGACTCCGCCGAGATGACGGTCGCGGTGCGGGCCCACGACGTCGGCGAGGTCGTCCCGGTGCAACTGGTCCGCGACGGCGCGAGCTTCGTCGTCGACGTAACCCTGGCTTCCGACTGAGTTCCCGCGTTCGGCCTGCCGGAGCGCGGGCCGGGACGGGTACCCTGAGCGGGTAGTTTCCGAGCGGAGGTAGACGGTGTTCGACAGTGTCGGATGGGGGGAAATCCTCGTCCTCATCATCGCCGGTCTTTTCATCCTCGGCCCGGAACGGCTTCCCGAAGCGGCGTCCTGGATGGCGAAGAGCGTGAAGAAGGTCCGCGACTTCGCGACCGGTGCGCGCGAACAGCTCCGCGAGGAGATGGGCCCGGAGTTCGACCAGCTCCGCAAGCCGCTCGAAGACCTGCGCGGGCTGCGCAACTTCGACCCGAAACGCGTGGTGACGCAGCACCTGTTCGACGGCGACGCGGACCCGCTCGGCCTGAAGGGCATCACCAACGGCAGCCCGAACCTGAGCGGCGCCAACGGCTCCAACGGGACGAACGGGACCAACGGTTCGAACGGCTATTTGGCCGGCCAGACAAAGCAGCCGGAACCGCTCAAGCCGGGGGAGCGCCCGCCGATCGACCCGGACGCCACGTAGCACCGGCGGTTGTCCCCAGCCCGGCCGTGATGTGGACAAGTCGGCCGCTGCTCGGTCATTTTCGCGTTTCCGTCTGCCACCCCCGATAAACTGGGTGCGGGGCCGGACCCCCGGAGAGGGCGGGGGCTGCTTTCTGCCGCGCCGAGGACAGCTGCGGGCACCCGCGAGATAGCCGCGCAGACCCGCGGACAGCCGCAGATAGCCGCGGACACCTGCGGACCGCCGTAGATAGCCGCGGACACTCGCGCCCAATGGGGGAGAGACGGGCGAAACACCCGTTCGCGCGCCGTCTCCGGGGATTTCCCTAGTCCCGCTTCACGCCCCACGACCACATGATCGTTTCCCTCCTACGTTCGAGTGGGGGCGGCTGTCCGCCGCCCGCACACGAAGGGGAGACAACATGAAACTCAGATCGCTGAGCTGCGCGCTGCTCGCGCTGGGCCTGCTGGGATCGGGGCAGACAGCCTCCGCCGCCACCGAAGCCGCGTGTACCTGGAAGCCCACCGCCCTGGGCGCCGGTACCTCCGTGAGCGCGGAAGTGACGGCGACCGATGACAAGGGGAACTTCGCCGGCTGGACGCTCCCGACCGACGAGTTCGGCGAAACCCGGCGCGCCGCTTCCTGGACCGGCGGGGCCTTCACCGACCTCGGCACGGCCGGGACGTACGGCGCCGCCGTGACGGCGGAGAACCGGTCGGGCGCGGTCGCCGGGACCGCGCGCTACGCGATCTTCGGAGCCGGCTTCGACTTCGAGAAGGCCTTCAAGAGCTCCGGCGGCGCTCTGGTGCAGCTGCCCTTCCCGACCTCGAGCCAGCTGCCCGCGGGCTACACGAAGTCGTCCGCTCTCGGCATCACCGACTCCGGCGACGTCATCGGCGTCGTGCGCAAACAGAACGGCACGGGCCAGGTCCCGGTCCGCTGGCCCGCCGGCTCGCCGGACACCGTGACGCTGCTGACCGGCCTGTCGTCGGGCATCGCCGGCGTCGACACGGACGGCTCGATCGTGCTCAACAGCGGGGATATCTGGCGCGACGGCACGCTGACCCACCTGGGCACCCTGCCGGGCCTCGAGTTCGCCTGGCCCGAGGCCATCAAAAACGGCCGCGTCGTCGGCTACGGCGTCTACAACGGCAAGAAGGTCGGCGTCTACTGGGACCAGCAGCACGCGGCCCACGTCCTGCCGAAGTCCAGCTACAACCTCTCCAACGGCAACCCGGGCTTCACGATCAACGCCGCCGGCCTGATCCTCGGCCGGATCGACGAGGCGAACGGCGGCGACGACGCGGCCGGCACCGGCTACGGCGTCTGGAACCAGGGCACCTTCGTCTCGAAGTTCGGTGACCTCAAGGCCGACCTGCCCGTCGTCATCGGCGACGACGGCACCGCGGGCGGCTTCCGCTACGACGCCGCGAAGCAGCACTCGACCGCGTACGTCTGGCGCTGCTCCTAAGAAAGCTCAGCGGCCGGCCGGGGTGACGTTCAGCATCATCCCGGCCAGGCCGCGCGCCCGGACCGTCAGCTTCTTCGCCATCTCCTTCAACACCACGGCCGCCGGCGCGTCTGGTGCGGTCAGCACCAGCGGCGTCCCCGCGTCGCCCTGCTCGCGCAGGCGCGGGTCCAGCGGCACCTGGCCCAGCAGCGGCACCTCGGAGCCGATCGACTTCGTCAGCGACTCGGCCACCGCCTGCCCGCCGCCCGAGCCGAAGATCTCCAGGCGGGAGCCGTCTTCCTGCTCCAGCCACGACATGTTCTCGATGACGCCGGCGACGCGCTGACGCGTCTGCAGCGCGATCGCGCCGGCCCGCTCGGCCACCTCCGCCGCGGCCTGCTGCGGCGTGGTGACGACCAGGATCTCCGCGTTCGGGATCAGCTGGGCCACCGAGATCGCGATGTCGCCGGTGCCCGGCGGCAGGTCCAGCAGCAGGATGTCCAGGTCGCCCCAGAAGACGTCGGCCAGGAACTGCTGCAGCGCGCGGTGCAGCATCGGCCCGCGCCACACCACCGGCGTGTTGCCCGGGGTGAACATGCCGATCGAGATCACCTTCACGCCGTGCGCCTGCGGCGGCATGATCATCGTGTCGACCTTGGTCGGCTTCTCGCGCGTGCCCAGCATACGGGGGATCGAGTGGCCGTAGATGTCCGCGTCCACGACGCCGACCGACAGGCCCCGCGCGGCCATCGCCGCGGCCAGGTTCACCGTGACCGACGACTTGCCGACGCCGCCCTTGCCGGACGCGACGCAGTACACCCGCGTCATCGAGCCCGGCTGCGCGAACGGGATGACCGGCTCCGCGGCGTCCCCACGCAGCGACTTCCGCAGCTCGGAGCGTTGTTCGTCACTCATGACGTCCAGCTCGACGCGCACGTCGGCGACGCCGGGGAGCTTCGCGACGGCTTCCTTCGTGTCGTTGGTCAGCGTCGCCTTCAGGGGGCAGCCGGCCACCGTCAGGTAGATCCCGACGGTGACGACACCGTCTTCGCCGACGACGACGTCCTTCACCATCCCCAGGTCCGTGATGGGTTTGTGGATCTCGGGATCTTGCACGCTCTTCAGCGCGCTGCGGACGTCATCGACGCTGGGGAGCTGCTGAGTGCTGGTCACCCCGTCCATGTTACGAGCCGGTAGGAGTGCGGTTCGGTTTGGCCTTCCGCGGCTGGACGTCGAGGTCCTCCCGGAGCCGGTCCAGCTCGCTGCGCAGGTAGTCACGCGTCGCCACCTCGCCGACCGCCAGCCGCAGCGCCGCCAGCTCCCGCGCCAGGTACTCGGTGTCGGCTTTCGTCTGCAGGGCCCGGTTCCGGTCCTCCTCCAGCGAGACGCGGTCGCGGTCGTCCTGCCGGTTCTGCGCGAGCAGGATCAGCGGCGCCGCGTACGCCGCCTGTGTCGAAAACGCCAGGTTGAGCAGGATGAACGGGTAGGGGTCCCACTGCAGCGAAACCGCCGTGATGTTCAGCACGACCCAGACGATGACCAGCAGCGTCTGCCAGAACAGGTACTTCCCGGTGCCGAGGAACCGCGCCAGCCGTTCGGACAGCCGGCCGAAGGTGTCCGGGTCGATGTTCAGCCTGAACCGGTTCTGGCCGCGGGGCTGGTCGAGCCGCCGTCCCGAAGTCAGCTCAGGCACGGTCTTCCTCCAAGGTGTCGTGCAGTCCGGTCTCGCGCCAGTCTTCGGGCAGCAGGTGGTCGAGGACGTCGTCGACGGTCACCGCGCCGATCAGGTGGTCCTCGGCGTCGATGACCGGCCCGCAGGTCAGGTTGTAGGCGGCGAAGTACCGGGTGACCTCGGCGAGGGAAGCCCCCGGTTTCAGCGGCGGCAGCCCGGTGTCCACCGCGCTGGCCACCAGCTCGGCGGGCGGCTCCCGCAGCAGCCGCTGGAAGTGGACGACGCCGACGTAGCGCCCGGTCGGCGTCGCGGTCGGCGGGCGGCACACGAACACCATGCTGGCCAGCGCCGGCGGCAGCTCGGCGTTGCGGATGTGCGCGAGCGCTTCGGCGATCGTCGTGTCCGGCGTGAGCACCACCGGCTCCGGTGTCATCAGGCCGCCCGCGGTGTCGGACGAGTACTCCAGCAGCCGCCGGACCGGCGCGGACTCCTCCGGCTCCATCAGCTCCAGCAGCCGGCTCTGCTCGGCCGGGGCCAGCTCGGCCAGCAGGTCGGCGGCGTCGTCGGGGTTCATCGCCTCGAGGACGTCGGCCGCGCGCTCCTCGGCCAGGTAGGCCAGCAGCTCCTTCTGGTCGTCGTCCGGCAGCTCTTCGATGACGTCGGCGAGGCGTTCGTCGTCCATGGCGTCGGCCACCTCGTGGCGGCGCTTGAGCGGCAGGTCGCGCACGGTGGCGGCGATGTCGGCCGGGCGCATCGTGTCGAAGAGCATGAGCAGCTGGCCGGCGCCCTGGGGCTGGGCGCCGAGGTCGGCCAGCCCCAGCCCGGCCACCTCCGACCAGGGCAGCACCTGCATGGCCGCCCGGCGGCGCCCCAGCCCGACGCGCCGCTCGCGGATGGCGAGCTTCGCCAGCACCCAGTCGCGGGTGCGGGTCGGCTCCATCGCGGCGTCGACGACGGTGATCCGCGTGCCGGACCCGGCCAGCGACGCGTGCGCGTCGAGCAGCTGGCCGAGCACCAGGACCTCGTTGGGACGCTGGTTGAACTGGCGCATGTTGACCGAGCCGGTGGCGAGCGTCACGGCGGTCGGTTCGATCGAGGTGACGCGCAGCATCGGCACGAAGACCCGCCGCCGCGTGGTCAGCTCGACGACCAGGCCGAGGATGCGGGGCGGCTGCGCGTCCAGCCGCAGGCCGGCGACCAGGTCGCGGACCCGGCCGATGGACTCGCCGTCCGGTCCGAACACCGGCAACCCGGACAGCTGAGCTGCGAAAACCCTGTTGACCGCGGCCATGCCGCTGACACTATCGGCTGGCTGCCCACGTAGCGATTTCCGGCACGGTCAGGAACGCGGGGTCGTCGCTGTCCGCTTCGAACGCTTCGAGGTCTTCGAGCATCCAGATCCAGTTCTGCACCGCGCGCACGAGGGTCCACGCTCGCGCCTTCTCCGCGTCGAGCTCCTGCGAGGCGACGATCAGGGCGAACCGTTCGTCCAGTGTGGACTCGGTGAAGCGGTTCCAGAACACCGGGATGACGCCCCACTCGAGGTCGCCGGACAGCGGCTTCGGGTCGATGACCAGCCACGGCTCCCGCGTGCCGGCCAGGACGTTCTCGAAGTGCAGGTCCTCGTTCACCAGCAGCCCGCCCGCGGACGGCCCGAGCTCGCGGCAGACCGCGACGGCGTCGTCGACGAGCCGCCGGTCGAACGGCTCGCCGAGTTCCGCCCACCGGCGGGGCAGCTCGACGGCGAGGCGTTCGGCTTCGGCGCGCACGCTCCTGGCCAGCTCCGGCGGAGCGGGCACGGCGAGGCGCCGAGCCAGCTCGCCCAGGAGCGGGACGGCTTCGCGCAGCGGGAGGTCGTCGAGCGTGCGCGCGGCGTCGAGCCGCTCCAGCAGCAGGACGCCGTCCGCGGGCGCGGACTCCAGCAGCAGCACCGCACCCCGGCCGGCCCAGGCAGTCAGGGCGAGCGGCTCGTCGGCGGATTCTTCGTCGCGCCAGCCGAGTTTCAGCACCACCGGCGTGCCGTCGGCGAGCCGCGCGGGCTGCACGACGCCGACGTAGCCGTGCATCGCCTCGCCCTCGAACGTCAGGCCCCACTCGCGGGCGTACCTCGCGGCGAGGTCCGGCAGGGCGGCCACCCAGCCGGCGGCCTCCGGACCGAGCACCCGGGGTGCCCGGTCGGCGAACAGCGGCGGGACGCGGAGATCGGTCACCACCCCAGTCTGGTGGCCTCGTCCAGCGCGTTTCGTCCTGGTCGGCACGGGCGTACGCTGGGTTTTCAGGGGAAAACGCAACCCCGGGAGCAGCCATGGTGGTGGAGATCCTCAGCGCCGTAGTCGTCGCGGGCGGAGCCTGGCTCGCGGCCGGTGTGCGCGTCGTCAGGCAGTACGAGCGAGGGCTGGTCTTCCGGTTCGGCCGGGTGCGGGCCCGGGTCTCGGAACCCGGCCTGACGCTGCTGGTGCCGTTCGTGGACCGGATGCAGAAGGTCAACATGCAGATCGTGACCATGCCGGTGCCCGCCCAGGACGGCATCACCCGCGACAACGTCACCGTCCGGGTCGACGCGGTCGTCTACTTCAAGGTCATCGACCCGGTGATCGCGGCGGTCAACGTCCAGGACTACCGGGCGGCGGTCGGCCAGGTCGCGCAGACGTCACTGCGCTCGATCATCGGCAAGAGCGACCTCGACGACCTGCTCTCCAACCGCGAACGCCTCAACGAAGGCCTGGAGCTGATGATCGACAGCCCGGCGCTGGACTGGGGCATCCACATCGACCGCGTCGAGATCAAGGACGTGGCGCTGCCGGAGGCGATGAAGCGCTCGATGTCGCGGCAGGCCGAGGCGGAGCGGGAACGGCGCGCGCGCGTCATCTCGGCCGATGGTGAGCTGCAGGCGTCGTACAAGCTTTCGCAGGCCGCCGCGCAGATGGCCGACACCCCGGCGGCGTTGCAGCTGCGGCTGCTCGAGACCGTCGTGCAGGTGTCGTCGGAGAAGAACTCGACGCTGGTGCTGCCGTTCCCGGTGGAGCTGCTGCGGTTCCTCGACGCGCAGACGCCGAAGCCCGCGGCTCCCGCTCCGGCGCCCGAGGCCCGGCCGGAACTCCAGGAACCCGAAGCCGTGGAGGCCAAGCCGGCGGCGAACGGCCACGCGACGCCGTCGCCGCGCAGCCCCGGCGACGCGGTGCTGCCCGCCGACTAGTTCAGCCGGCCGTGGGGGTTCACCGGTTCGAGGCGTGGTCGCGGTGTCGTGAATGACTCATTCACCTCGTCCGAGGACATGAATGAGTCATTCAAGACGTTCGGACCGCCACTCCGGCGGTCCCGGGCCGCGCCGCCTGCTCGGAACCCGGTCGAGGTCCACGGACACCGCGCTAGTTCAGCTGGCCGTTCGCGCTCAGGATGATCAGGGTGGTGAAGAAGCCGACCCACAGCGCGATCACGACATAGCCCACGATCACGGCGGCCGTGGCCAGGCCGCGGCCGCCCGCTTCGCCGCGGTCCGTCTTGCTCAGCGCGATGTGGCCCATGACCAGCCCGGCGATCGCGGTGATGCCGGAGCACAACCCGAGGATCGAGCACACCAGCGCGCCGATCGCCAGCGCGTTGTCCGGCCGGCGCGCGACGGGGACGTACGGCGGCTGGACGTAGGGCGCCGGGCCGCCGTACGGCTGGCCGTAGGGCTGCGCGTACGGCTGCTGGTACTGGTAGGCGTACGTCGGTTGCGGCTGGCCCGGCGGGACGTACGGCGTGCCGGGGATGTGCGCGGCGGGAGCCTCGAACGCGCCGGGCGGCAGGTGCCCGGGCTGCTCCGGAGCGGGCGCGGCCGGGGCGTCGGCGATCGTGGTGTCGGCGGCGGTGGTGTCCGCGGTCGTCGTGTCGGCGACCGTGCTGTCGGCGACCGTGCTGTCGGCCGCCGGCGGGTCGTAGTTCTCCGGTGTGTACGGCGCCGGCTCCGCGGTGGGCGGCGGGTCGTAGGACACAGTCGGATCGGCCGGACGGTCCTTGTCCCCGGACGGGTCGGTCATGGCGGTCCCCTCGATGCGTGCTGGAAGCCCACGTTAGCCGTTCGGCGGCGCCCGGCCCCGGGAGATCCGGCTACCGCGGCCAGGGTGAGCGTGAGCGCCCTCATAGCAGGGTGGTGGCTTTCGGGTCATACTCACCGGTAACCCAGCGCCGGGAGCCGGCGTCGCAATTGGAAAGGGAGCCGTGATGGCCCGTCTCGCCCAGACCGCCGGCCTGACCGACGTGCAGTCGGAGATCCTCGCGACCGTCCGCTCGTTCGTGGACAAGGAGGTCATCCCGCACGCGCAGGAGCTCGAGCACGCCGACACGTACCCGGCGGACATCGTCGAGGGCATGAAGGAGATGGGCCTGTTCGGGATCACCATCCCGGAGGAGTACGGCGGGCTCGGCGAGTCGCTGCTGACCTACGCGCTCGTCGTCGAGGAGATCGCGCGGGGCTGGATGAGCGTGTCCGGCGTGATCAACACCCACTTCATCGTGGCGCACATGATCTCCCGCCACGGCACGGAAGCGCAGAAGCAGCACTTCCTCCCGCGGATGGCGACCGGCGAGGTGCGCGGCTCGTTCTCGATGTCGGAGCCGGACCTCGGTTCGGACGTCGCCGCGATCAAGACCAAGGCGAAGAAGACCGATGACGGCTACGTCATCGACGGCTCGAAGATGTGGCTGACCAACGGCGGTTCGTCGAACCTGATCGCGCTGCTCGTCAAGACCGACGAAGGCGCGGAGAAGGCACACCAGAACCTGACGACGTTCCTCGTCGAGAAGCCCGAAGGCTTCGGCGAGGTGGCGCCCGGGCTCACCATCCCCGGCAAGATCGACAAGATGGGCTACAAGGGCGTCGACACGACCGAAGCGGTCTTCGACGGCTACAAGATCGGCGCGGACATGGTGCTCGGCGAGGCGCCGGGCAAGGGCTTCGCGTACATGATGGACGGTGTCGAGGTCGGCCGCGTGAACGTGGCGGCGCGGGCGTGCGGCATCGCGATCCGGGCGTTCGAGCTGGCGGTGGAGTACGCCCAGCAGCGCAAGACGTTCGGCAAGGCGATCGCGGAGCACCAGGCGGTGGCGTTCAAGCTGGCCGAGATGGCGACGAAGGTCGAGGCGGCCCACCTGATGATGGTGAACGCGGCGCGGCTGAAGGACTCGGGCGAGCGCAACGACGTCGAAGCCGGGATGGCGAAGCTGATCGCGTCGGAGTACTGCGCGGAGGTCACGCAGGACTCGTTCCGGATCCACGGCGGGTACGGGTACTCGAAGGAGTACGAGATCGAGCGCCTGATGCGGGAGGCGCCGTTCCTGCTGATCGGCGAGGGGACGAGCGAGATCCAGAAGACCATCATCAGCCGCGGCCTGCTGCGGGAGTACAAGTCCCGTTCCTGAGGCCGCCACTTTCGCCGGGAAAGATGCGTCTGGAGGCCCCGCAGACGTAACTTAATCAGGGAAAGTGCGAAGCGACTTGTCGACATGGTGACCGGTTGCCGGTGCAGTGAATGACTCATTCCTGGCGTCTGGCGCCAGGAATGAGTCATTCACTGCGTTCGCGAAGCCCGGC
>NZ_JBFBBQ010000100.1:0-32223 GCF_040682775.1 Amycolatopsis sp. NPDC051106
GCGGGCCCCCCGCGCCGCCCCCGCGCCTCCCGCCGCCGGGTAAACCCGCTCGCCCCCGCACACCTCCGGCCCCGGCCCCGCCCCCCCGGGCCGGGCGCGGCCCCGGCGTGGTCGGGGCGCCGCCGACCGGCGGCGCCCGCACCCTGCAGCAAGGCTCACTTTCCGGTTCGACGCCACGAAACCCGCGCTCGGCCGAGCCGCGGAGGGTCACCGGGAGTCGAGTTCGTCGTCCAGCGCGGCTTCGACCTTCGCCGCCGCGCGGACCAGTGCCCGGTAGGCGAGCACGGAGGCGGCCACGAGCGCGAACACGGCTCCCATCGCCCACAGGTCACCCTCGCCGTCGTCGGCGGGCACGATGGCGACGGTGACCACGGCGAACAGCAGCCATCGGTTGCGAGCGGCGGGCCGTGGCCGCCACCGGCCGGAGAACTCTCGCTTGGCGGCCAGGGACATCGGACCATGAGCACCCACGGGCGACCTTTCGTCCGGGATCAGGCACGTGCCGTGACCGATCACGAATGGGACACGCCTCGACAGTCGCGGATTCCACCATCGGAGTTACCAGCTTCCGCCCGGACGACCCTTCGTAACCGAGAATCCACTCGAAAGAGTGAGATCCACAGTTGTTGCTCGTTTGTGACTCGGTTCGGGAGTTGCCTCGTCGCCAATAACTGATTCACGTTTCCGAGTCAGTCCCGACCAGCGGATTCCGCGTACACGTGGTGCTCGTCGCTGTCCCCGAGCGCGAACAGGCGCCAACTCTCGACCCTCGGGCCCGAAGTCTCCGGCACGAATTCGAGCCGGAGAGAGTCCGTCTCGTCGGCAGCCTCGACCGTCAGGACCGCCTGGGCCATCGAGGTCATCCACCACATCCGAGCCCGTACCACTGCCGCCGTCGACCAGATCGTACTCACCTCTGGCCATTTCCATCAACACCTGGCAATACTGGGGCTCCCCCACCGAAGAGGTGATTTCCGGTAATGACCAAAAAGACACTCATCGCCATGACAGCACTCATTTCCCTGATTTCGGGCAGCACGAATACCGCCGCCGCGGAAAGCGATTCCTCCGCACATCGGCCGATTTCGGTCTGGTCGCCGAGCATGACGATCGGCGGCCCGAACTTCACCGACCAGACGCTGCGGATGGTCGTGCACCCCAGCGTCGGCGGTGACGCGCTACGGCTGCACCTGTCGAACCTGCGGGGCACCACCCCCCTCGCCGTCGGTTCCGTCAGCCTCGCCCTGCAGGCCGGGCAGGCGACCGCCGTCGACGGAACCCAGCGTCAAGTCACCTTCTCGCGCGCCAAAACGCTCACCATCCCGGCGGGCCGGGAAGTCGTCAGCGACCCGGTGCCCTTGCCGGTGCGCGCGGAGCAGAACCTGCTCGTCAGCCTGTACCTGCCCCAGGCGACCAGCTCGGCGACCTGGCACTCCGACGCCTTCGACGTCTCCTACCTCTCGAAGCCCGGCGACCACTCGGCCGACACCGGTGACGAAAACTACGTCGCCGCCACGACTTCCTGGTACTACCTGTCCGGTTTGGACGTCGTCTCGCCCGCCGCGCGCGGTACCGTCGTGGCCTTCGGCGACTCCATCACCGATGGCTACAACACCCCGGCGAGCGTCTACCACCGTTGGCCGGACTACCTCGCGCGCCGGCTCGCCGGGCCGCAGCCGACCGCGGTGGTCGACGCCGGGCTCGGCGGCAATCGGGTGCTGACCGACGTGCCGAACATCTGGCAGGGCGTCAGCGCGCTCAAGCGGTTCGCCCACGACGCGCTGGCGCAGCCCGGCGTGCGGACCGTGATCCTCATGGAGGGCATCAACGACATCGGGAACAACGCCGGCCCGGACGGCGTCCCGCTGACCGCGCAGCACCTGATCGACGGCTACCGCGAACTGATCCGCCAGGCGCACGCGGCCGGGGTGCGGATCCTCGGCGGGACCATGCTGCCGGACAAGGGAGCCGGCTACTACAGCGAGCCCGCCGAGGCGATCCGCCAGGCGGCGAACGCGTGGATCCGCACGAGCGGGCAGTTCGACGGCGTCGTCGACTTCGACCGGGCGCTGCAAGACCCCTCCGATCCCGCGGCGCTGCGCGCCGGCTTCGACTCGGGTGATCACCTCCACCCGAACGAAGCCGGCATGCAGGCCATGGCCGACGCGGTCGACCTGCGCTTGCTCGACCGCTGAGCTGTCCGACCTTCAGGAAATGCGGAACCCGTCCACCAGGAAATAGGTTCCGCTCAGTTTCGAAACGGTCAGCGTGTGCCGCCCGGCGGCGAGCCCGGTCACCGAATAAACGGGGACCTGGGTTTGCCGCTGGGCGGTGTTCGCGCTGACCGTTCCCTTCGCGACTCCGTCCAGCGTGACGGCGATATCCCCTTCATCGGAATTCGTCTCGGTGAGAAGGCTGATCCCGGTTCCGGTGAAGGTGATCGACGCCGCGTTGCCGTTCTGCTGGGTGTAGTGCACGCCGCCGTCGAGGTCGCCGTAGGTGCGCGAGCCGCTCGAGGCCCAGCTCCCGGTGTAGGCGATCCGCAGATCGTCGTCGTCGAGCACCGGGCCCGGCGGGGTGCCCGGCCCGGCCGCGTCGATGATCACCTGGGCCGCGGGCGGCCAGCGACCGTCGGTGACCACAGTGGACGGTTCGAGGTCGATGTCCGTGCCGCTGTTGTTGTAGCGGCCGGTGTCGGTGAAGTTGCCGTGGATGGAGTCGTCGTGGATGGTCGGCGTCCACAGGTTCAGCCACAGCGAGCCGTTGCTGAACTCCACCACGTTGTCGTGGGTGTTCCACAGCGAGCTGCCCTCGTCGTGGTAGATCATGTTGCACCCGTTGACGCACTCCCCGAGCACGTTGCCGGCGAATTCCGACGGCCCCGCCTGCCCGCCGAGCGTGTAGACCGGGCCGCCGTCGAACAGCACACCCATCACGCTGTGCACGTGGTTGCCGACGACGTGGTTGCCGCCGGTGTAGGTCGTGCCGTGCAGGCACGGGTCGGGCAGACCCTGCTTGGCCTGCAGCGCGCAGCTCGACGCCCAGCCCCAGCCCCAGCCGATCGACACCCCCGAGTACGGCGTGTACCCGATGTCGTTGTGGGACAACGTGGTCCCGCGGCTGTGGCCCACCCAGACGCCGACGGCGTCCTGGTACTCCTGCCCCGGCCGCTGCACGACGTTGCCGGCCACGGTGTTGCCGCTGGTCATCAGCGCGGGCTGGGTCTGGTAGTAGTCGTCGACCTCCCCCACGGTGACGCCGCTGCCGCCGACGTCGGTGATCGAGCCGCCGGACACCGTCGAGTCCTGGGTCTGGTCGGCGAGATCGATGCCGCTGGTCCCGGTGTGCCGCACGGTGACGCCGGTGAACGCGATCCGCGCGCCGCGGTGCACCTGCACGGCGGCGGGGATCCGGGTCGGTGTCCGGGTGGCCGGGTCCCACAGGATTCCCGCCTGGTTGTCGATGTAGCCCGCGGTGCTCGGGGCGGTCCAGGTCGTGTAGGCGAAGGTGATCCCCTCGAAGGCGATGTCGTGCACCGGCGCGACGACGTCGGGGATCACGGTGAAGGCGTCGATCAGCAGGTAGTCACCGCCGGCCTTGACCACCCGGACGGTGTGCGTGCCCTTGGCCAGCCCGGTGACCGAGACGACGGCCTGCTGCGCGAGCCGCTCGGCGCTCTTGGCCGATACGGTCTGTTTCTTGACGCCGTCGACGTAGACGTCGATGTCGCCTTCGTCCGCGTTCGTCTCGGTCAGGACCTGGATTCCGGTGCCGGTGAAGGGGTAGCTGACCGCGTCGCCGTCGTGCTGGGTGTAGTGCACGTCGGCGCCGAGGTCGCCCAGGTGCCGGCCACTCGAGTAGTTCCAGCTGCCGGTGTAGGTGGCCCGCCAGTCGGTGTCGTTGAGCGGTGCCAGGTGCCCGGGGGTGCCGGCCAGGTCGAGCAGTTCCGGCGCGACGGGCAGGTCGACGTCGGCCTTCGCGAGGTCCTCGCCGGGCCTGGGCACGTAGTAGAGGAAGCCGGCGTCGCCGTCGAGGTAGAACTGGCCGGGCGTGCCGAGCAGCTGGTAGGCGTTCTCGAGCCAGGTCACGCGGTCGAGGGACGGAAGCCCGGCGCCGTTGAAGGGAAAGCTCGGGTTGGGGACGGACGTGTGGTTGTTGGCCCAGCACCCGGGATCGACGGTCAGCGCCGAACCGCCCGGCGCGCCGGGAGTGATCGAGGCGAGCGGGCAGCGCAGCTGCTTCCAGCCGTTGTTCGCGACCACCTCGACCCGGGCGGCGTTCGTCCAGGACGTGTACGACGCGTCGGCGGTGGTGAACCCGGTGGCGGACACCGAGAACCCGCCCGGATCCTGGGGGGTACGGGCGCGCACCGCGCGGACGCCGTTCACGAACAGCTCCCGGCTCGCGGTCCCCTTCGGCACCGGCGCGCGGTAGATGTTCTTGGCGGCGTCGGTCTTCCGGAAGCCGCCGACCTTCAGCGCGCCGCTGAACACGGGCGTCTCCCCGGCGGCCGCGCGGTAGACGACGCGGTGCCCCGGCCTCCCGGAATCCTGGACGCCCAGCCGCAGCGGCGTGGTCAGCGAGTAGGTCCCGCCGCGCAGCTCGACCACGACATCCCCGGCGGCCCGCGGGACGAGCTCGCGGACGCGGTCGCGCGCCGTGGCCAGGGTGCACGGGGCGGCGGGACCGCAGGCGGCGCCGTGGCCGGACGGGGCGGCGTAGAGGACGTCCGGGGGCCTTCCGGGAGTGGCGCCGACAGCCGCGACGACGGCTGCGGCGGTGACCAGGTGCGCGACGACGGTGGCGATTCGCATCGGGGATCTCCGGCGGGTCAGCGGACAGACATCAGATGAATATAGGCCGCCAGGGGGTCCAGCGGTATAGCTGATCGCTCTTGAGCCCGAAGAGTTCCTACCTTTAGGCTTGCCGATGCGACGTCTTCCGGAAGCGGGCGCCCTCGTCGTAGTCTGCGCCGAGACGATCACGCCGACTGGGGGGCTCCGTCATGACGAGCAGGACCGAGGAGACCACCGAGGTCGTCATCGCCGGGGGTGGCCCGGTCGGGCTGACCCTCGCCCACGAACTCGGTTCCCGCGGCATCGGCTGCGTCCTGCTCGAACCGCGCCCGGAACCGAGCCTCGCTTCGCCGCGGTGCAAGCAGATGAACCCCCGCTCGATGGAGATCTTCCGGCGCCTGGGTATCGCCGACGCGGTCCGCGGCACCGCGGGCCTGCCCTTCGGCTGGTCCGACTCGGCCGTCTTCTGCACCTCGCTCACCGGGCACCGGCTGGAACGCTTCGACGGCGTCTTCGCCCTCAGCGACGTCCAGCGCACCGAACTCGCCGAACCCGCGCTGTGGTGCGCGCAGAACCACGTCGAGGAGGCGTTGCGCGCCACCCTCACCCGGCGCGAGACGGTCAGCGCGCGCTGGGGCTGGACCCTGACCGGCGTCGCCCAGGACGCCACCGGCGTCACCGCCACCGCGACCGACGACGCGGGCCGGGAGCGCGTCGTGCGGGGCCGCTACCTGGTCGGCGCCGACGGTGCCCGCAGCGCCGTCCGCCGGGCCTGCGGCATCCCGCTGACCGGGCGGAGCCACGAAATCCGGAACGTGCAGGTGATCTTCGAAGCGCCGGGGCTCTCCGCCCGCCACCGCCTGGGCCGCGCCGTGCAGTACTGGGTGGTCAACCCCGACGTCAACGGCCTGATGGGCACGCTGGACACCGAAGACCGGTGGTGGGCCATCATCATCAACGCCCCCGTGGACCCTGACGCCGCCGACGCCGCGTGGTACGAGCGGGCGGTCCACCGCATGATCGGCGCCGAAGAACCCCTCACCATCACCGCGACCGATCCCTGGACCGCGCGGATGCTGGTGGCCGACCGCTACCGGGACGGCCGCTGCTTCCTGGCCGGCGACGCCGCCCACCAGAACCCGCCCTGGGGCGGATTCGGCGCCAACACAGGCATCGGGGACGCCGCGGACCTCGGCTGGAAGCTCACGGCCGCGCTGCGCGGGTGGGCCGGCGACGGCCTGCTCGACTCCTACGAAACCGAACGCCGTCCCATCGCCGGGCGCGCCATCGCCGAGGCCGAGCGGAACATGCGGGTGCTGACCGGCGAGCTCGCCGTGCCGGGGCTGGACGGCGACGGCCCGGACGGCCGGGCCCTACGCGCCAAGACGGCCGAGCTGATCCGGCAGGCCAAGACCGCCGAGATGTACACCCTCGGCTTCGTGCTCGGCACGGCGTACCCCGACTCGCCCCTCGTGCTCGCCGACGACGGCCCCGCGCCGGTGTCCACCGGGACGGAGTACCGGCCCTCCGGAGCCCCGGGCCACCGGCTGCCGCACCAGTGGCTCGGCCGGAGCCGGTCACTCCAGGACGAGCTCGGCCCCGGCTTCACGCTGCTGGAGGTCGCCGCACCGCCCGCGCCGGAATGGGAAACCGCCGCGGCGGCGGCCGGCGTGCCCCTGACCCGGTACCGGCTCAACCGGCCGGACCTGCACGGCCTCTACGCCGCCCGCTACGTCCTGGTCCGGCCCGACGGGTACATCGCGTGGCGCGGCGAAACCTCTCCCGGTGACCCGCGGACGGTGCTGGACCGCGCACGGGGACAGCGCGCTTGAGTCAGTCCTTCAGGCCGGTCAGGAAAGCGGTCCAGGTGGCCTGGTCGACCGACAGCTGCCCGGTGGCGGGACTCTTCGAGTCGCGTACCCCGATTTCGTCGCCGAGCCGAACCTCGACGCAGTCCTGGGTTTCACTGCTCCAGCTGGACTTGAACCAACCGGTCGAGTTCATCATTTCTTCGCCTCCAGCTCGTTCTTCACCTTCGCGATGAGGTCGAGGCTCTCCGCCGCGCTCATCGCCTTGCTTCGCGCCGCCTCGGCTTTCTGCCGGTGCACCGCGACATCCTCGTCGGAATAGAGCATGAGACCGCCTCGGTGCAGCTCGAGGCTGACGATCGACGGTGCCTGGTCGGAGTCGAAGAGGATGAACGGTCCAGCAAGACCCGGCGTCCACCCGGCTTCGAACGGGATGATCCGAACGCTGACATTGGGCAGGTCGGTCATCTCGGCGAGATAATTCAGCTGTTCCAGCCAGATATCCGGCCCACCGATCACGTGCCGGATCGCCGCTTCGCCCAGCAGTACATCGAGTTCCGCGGGCGACCTACGGGTGATCAGATCACGTCGGCCGATCCGAATGGCGACGCGTTCGTCGATCTCGTTCGCCGGTACCTCGGCGTCGGCCATGATCGCGCGAATGACTCCACTGGTCTGCAGAACGCCGGGAATCAGCAGCGGAGCCAGGTGCGTGACCGTGGTCGCGGTTCGCTCCGCGGCCAGCAGCGCGTTCATCTGCTGCCGGCGTTCGGCGACGGTCACCGCGTGCCACCTACCGCTCAATCCCGCGTTGGTGGCCAGGGCCATCAGCTCGGTCGCCTCGTCGTCGCCGATCTCGAGGACCTCGATGATCGTGGCGACGTCGTCCGGCTTCGGCGTGCGCTCGTTGGTCTCCCAGCGGGAGATCAGGCCGGAGTCCGACTCCTTGCGTCCCATCAGCACGGCGAGCTTCCGCAGTGAGATGTCGCGGGACGTGCGCGCTTCCTTGAGAGCGTCGCCGAGGTTCATCGTGCCTCGCGGGTGCTACCAGCCATGCAGCACATGCTAGTGCAGGTCCACCCCACGACCGAGGTCACCTGATCAGGGCATTGCCCAGCCCGCTGTCAGCGCTGACACTTGCTACCAACATTCGGTAGCACTGTCAGCGTGCAGCTCACGGTCCCTGACAGCGTAACGGGGAGGCACAGATGCGAGACCACCGCTGGCACGAAACACCGTTCATCGTCCCGGCGCGCACGATGACCGGCCTGGCCACCCAGGTCACCCTCGGCCTGGTGGACACCGGCGACGGCCTCCGGCGCGCCATCCGCGTCGGCACCGACAGCTCGCCGGCGATCCTCCCCCGCCAGGCGATGACGGAGCTGGTCGGCCACGCGCGGGCCATGGTCGTCCGGGAGCTTCCCGGCGACCGGAGATGACGCGCCGGTTTCGCGGCCCCTGATCAGCCTGGCCGGTGCGCGCGCCCCGACCCGCGCACCGGCCAGGTGTCCACCGCCCGCGCACCGGGCACGACCACGGAGGTCCGTGATGGCCACCGCACCGCCGAACCGCCGGCCGGCGTCCCTGCTGTTCTGGGTCGTCGAGACACCGACCGGCATCAACCACCTCGTCACCGAAGCGGCCTTCGTCGCCGGTCTCGCGGACTCGGGTTCCTACCGCGCGGTCTGCGGCGTGCGGTTCCCGGCCGCGCCGATGGTCGAGGCGCCGAGGAGGACGTGCGCCCGGTGCCGCCCGGTCGCCGCCCCGGCGCGCACGTCACGCCGGCGCCGGGCCGGCTGGTGGCGCCGTTCGCGGCACGTCGTCAGCCGGTCCGGCGGGGCGCCGTCATGACCGGCTCCGCGTCGCCGGATCCCGGCCCCGCCTGGCCGTCCGAAGCCGACCGGAGGCTCACCGAGCACCCGGACTACGTCCACCTCTGCCGTGTCCTCGCCGGAATGCGCCGGCTCTCGACGACGGACCGGCCCACCGTCACCCCCGGAGCTGCCATGTCCCGCGAAACGACCCGGCTCGTCCACGTCCTCGGCGCCACGCAAGTCCGGCTGGGCGTGCTCGCCGTCCGGCTGCACGACGGCACGGCGACGACGGACGAGCAACGCGAGGCCGCCGACGAGCTCGACGAAGTGGCCGACCTCCTCCGCTCCCACGCGGCCGACGTCGACGCCGGGATCGTCGCGGCACCCCGCCGTCGCTCCACCCCGGATCGGGAGCCCGCATGACGAAGGCACGTTCGCGACGGCCGGCTCTGTTCGCGCTGAGCGTCGCTTTGCGCGAGGCCCGGCTGGCCCGGGGGATGAGCCTGCGCGCGCTCGCGGGCCGGCTCGAGATCCTGCCCGCGACCCTCTCGGCGTGGGAGACGGGTGACCGGCGGCCACCGGCCGAGGCCGTGGCCTGGATCCTCGGGTTCCTCCAGGTGAGCCCGGAGGAGCACCGCCGCGTCATGCTGCTTCACTCGCAGCTCGACAGCCCCGGCTACGTCGAAGCACTCGACGCGGGCACGACGAGCCTGCAGCGGGCCTACGAGCAGTTCGCCGTCCACACGCTGGAATGGGCACCGCACCTCGTCCCCGAACCGCTGCAGACCCCGGGCCACCTCCGCGCGCTGCTGCAGAGCCGAGGAGTGCGCCCGGACGACATCGACCAGGCGATCTTCACCCGCCAGGTCGAGCGGATCGGGCACGAACCGCGTGGCCGCCACACCCTCCTGCTGGGGGCCGCGGCCTTGGCCCCGGAGTTCGCGTCGCCGGAGGTCCGGCGCGGGCAGCTGCGGTCGTTCGCCGCCCTTCCGCACACGAGCGTCCGGGTGGTGCCCGCCGGCGCCGGGGCGGTCGAGCCCTTCACCCTCTACGAGACCGAGGGCGGGAGCTTCACCGTCGCGCTGCGCCACGAGCACACCACCACGTATCTGACCGACTCCGGCGCGACGAAGCGCTACCGGTCGACGTTCAAGGCCTTGCAGCGGGTGGCGCTTTCGTGTGAACAGGCTCACGCGTCCGGGGAATGACGAAAAGCGAGGGGTGCACCGGCACGACCGCGCCCCAAGGTGGCCTTCGGTGCGTTGAATCAGCACTGCGGCGCGAAGCGCCTCCGTTGAGGGCGGCGGCGGGGGCATCGGTGGAGCACCCAAGGCGGCCTTCGGTGCGTTGAACGCAACCAAGGCCGCCTTGGGGCGCCGGGTCACCGCCTCGGTCCGTCGACCGCCGGGTACATCCGGTTGAACCGCGGCGGCGTGTACGGCAGATAACGCCCCCGCACGCCGTCCACGGCCACCGCCAGGCGGTTCAGCGTCGCCGGCGCGGTGTCCGGCCAGTGGCCGGTGCGCAGCCGCGTCAGCATGCGGTCGATCGCCGCCTGCTGTTCACCGGTCGTGTACGTGCAGTGGCCGGCCGTCCGGACGTACGTCTGCCGGAGCAGGGACGCGTCACCCGCCCGGGCGGCCAGCGCGCCGTAGGACCGCTGCTGGGCCACGGTCGAGATCTGGTCGCCGGTGCCGTTGACCGTGAGCACCGGGATCCGCAGGTCGCCGGTGAACACGATGCCCCGCTCGAGGTAACGGACGGCGCCGGGATCAGCGGACACCCGGGGTTCGGCGGCGAGCCGGCCGAGGTCGGCGCGCAGGTCGAGCCCCGCGCGCTCGTAGAGCCGCCGCACGGCGTTCTGCTGGCTCGGCTCCGCCGCCGCGAGCTGGCGCGCGTAGTCGATTCCCGTGTTCCAGGACGGGTTCCCGCCCGCCAGCTGCTCGATCGCCCGGCGGCTGCTGACCGCCTGCCCGAGGTACGGCAGCGGCCCGCCCGCGAGCGCCAGGAACATCCCGCGTTCGACGCCGTCGACGTCGCGGCCGTCCGGGACCGGGGTCGTCGTGCCGTCGGCGGCGAGCCCCCAGTCCGGCAGCTGGCCGATCGCCGCGGCGAGGGCGATCCGCGCCTTGCCCGCCGCGGTCGCCTGAGCCGCCGTCATCGCCGAGACCCACTGCTGCTGGAGTCCCGGGACGTCGGCGGGGATGCCGGTCACCGGGAGGGTGGAGTCGCGGAACAGCAACGTCTTCAGTGTGAAGACGGTGTCGAGCTTCTGGTTCCACTGGCCCACGGCACCGCCGAGGCCGCCGCACATCGGGATGGCCGCGGCGAAGCGGCCGGGGTGCACCTGCGCGACGCCGGCGGCGACCATCCCGCCCATCGAGCGGCCTTCGGCGATCGCGTACCGGGCCCGGCCGAACGCGGTTTCGAAGCGGCCGAGCGCCTCGGCCTGGTTGTCGATGGCCCGGGCGATGTTCCAGCCGCTGATCGTGCGGGTGGTGCCGCCCACCGCGTAGCCGCGGTCCAGCAGGCTCGCGGTCAGCGGGCTCGCCAGGCCACCCGCGGCGAAGTCGAGGTCAACCAGCACGGCGCCGTTCCACCGGTCCGGTTTCGCGAAGGTGTACGGCGTGCCGTCGGTCAGCTGCCCGTCGGCGCAGCGCGCCGGCAGACCCGCACACGGCGTCCCGGCTTGCGCCGCCTGCGCGGCCGCGGGCACCCCGGCGGCGAGCACCACGGCGACGGCCACCGCGCTCGAAGTCTTGAATCTCATGGACGGCTCCTGTCAGAAGTTCTTGCTGGTGACGGTCCAGCCCGGGGTGCCGCACAGACCGCAGCCCGCGCCGAGGAGGTAGGCCCGCGCGGTGCGGTTGCCGTTGAGGGTGAAGTCGAACCAGGCGACCAGGACCCGCACGGCTTCCTCGCGGACGCTCGGGTCGGGGTTGCCGTCGCGCTGGCCGTAGACGAACCCGGTGTGGCCGGCGGCCGGGTTGGTCGCCCGGATCGCGGGGACGGTGACGAGGTCGTAGTTTTCGCCGCTGTTGGGGTAGGCGACGTCGGCCGGGCCGCCGTCGACGAACATCGTGGGGGTGTGCAGGTTCCGGAGGTTCTCCCGGCCGTAGCCGAGGGTGCCGTCGGCGAAGAACCCGCTGTCCAGCGACAGCACCGATTTCACGCGGGGATCCGCACCGGCGACGAGGGCTTCGATGCCGCCGCACGAGTGGCCGGTGACGCCGATCCGGCGGGTGTCGAGCCGGTTCCGCAGTTCGCTCCCCCGGCGGTCGTTCTCGCGTTCGGCCCAGGTGATCGCGTCGGTGATCACCTTCGGTACCGGGCTGCCGTTCTCGGTCAGGGCGGGCTCGTCGAACCCGCCGACGGCCACGACGACGAAGCCGTGCGCGGCGAGCAGCGTCTCGAGGGTCAGCAGCTCGTCGTTGCTCGTGTGCCGGCACGCGCCGTTGCCGAACACCACGACCGGCAGGCGGCCGGGCACCCGGTCCAGGTCCGCGGGCCGGTAGACGGTGTACTCGGCGGCGTAGTTCCCGGTCCGGGCCGCGGCTTCGCGGACCACGGGGTGGAACACCGTGGACGCCGGCGGCGCGGGTGGCGGTGGCGGGGCCGCGACGTCCGCGCCGGAAGAACCGGGAACGACCGCGGCCGTGATCGCGACGAGCACCGTCGCGGCGGCGACCAGCGCCGGCTTGAGGATCCCCTTGCCCATCGATAGTCCTTTCTGGACAGTAAGCTTCATCCCCGGGTGGCCGCGTTGAAGACCGGCTTCGGGACCGAGACCTGGTTGAGTCCCCAGCGGGACATGATTCCGACGTACGTGCCGTTCCGGAAAAGCTCTTCGAACACCTGCTGCAGCACCGGACCGAGTTTCGACGACTTGGGTACGTACAGCGCGAGGTCGTCCTTCGTCGCCCCCTGCGCTTCGGTCTGGGTGACGTACTTGTTGCCGCCTTGGCGCTGCGTGACGTCGATCGCCGCCGCCTCGGTCATCCCCGCGGCATCCGCCCGGCCCGAGCGGGTGGCCAGCAGCGTGGCGTCGGTGTCGTCGAAGCCGACGGTCCGCGTGGCCGGACGCTTGCTTCCCGTGCAGAAGCGGGAAAGCTTGTTCAGCTGCTCCTCGACGACGCTGGCGGTCACCACCGCGATGCGCTTGCCGCAGAGGTCCTCGGTCCGCGTGATCCCGGCCGTCGACTCCACGGGGAACAGATAAGCCGTGCGGGTCGTCATCCAGGTGATCGTGTCGAACTGCTTCTCGCGCTCCGCGGTCGCCTTCACCGGGCCGTTGAACGCGTCGTACCGGTTGCTCAGCATGCCTTGGAGCGCGGCCGGGAGCCCGGCGACGACGAGGGTCTGCGTCTTGACGCCGAGCACCTGGCCGATCGCGGCCTGGAAGTCGGCGTCGATCCCGGTGACCGTCCCGTCCGGCGCGACCGTGCGGTAGGGCGGGTGGGAGTCACCGGCGAACCTGAGCACCCCGGCGTCCTTGATCGCCTGCGGGAGCGCGTCGTGCAGGGACTGCACCACCGGGAGGTTCGTCCCGGTGGCCAGCGGCGGCGAGCCGGCTTCCACCGTGCACCCGGCGGCGATCAGCCCGACGGCGGCGGTCACGAGGATCGCACTTCGGCTTCGTCGGCGAAGTGGAGATCGCACTGGAGTCCTTTCTCCGGCAGTCAGGTCAGTTCGTCGAGCCACGCGGTCATCCGCGCGGTCAGGTCGTCGCCCGTGCGCGCGTCGACGTTGTCGGCGTGCAGTTCCAGCACGGGAATCCCGGCGGCGCGCAGGGCGCGGGTGGTGAAGTAGCTGCCGCGGGCGTCGTCGGAAACGAGGTGCACCACGCCGTCGACGCCGTGGTGCCGCGCTTCCTTGACGTACCACTCGGCCGACCACGGCGGCGTGTAGAGCTGGTCGCCGAAGGCGGCGAACCGCGCGGCGAGGGCCCGCAGCGGGTCGTCGCCGTAGCGCAGGTAGCCGTCCGCGGCGATGGCCAGGTACATCGACCAGACGAAGACGGCGCCGTGCGAGCGCTGGAACCGCTGGTAGAACTCGAGGTCGAACCACAGGCCGCGGCCGACCCACATCAGCCGCAGCCGCTCGTCCGGGCACACCGCGACGCCGGTGTCGACCCGCTCACGCACCTCGTCGTGGAACGCGCGGGCGGCGTCCCGCGCCCATTCGGTACCGCGGTGCCACTGGGGCACCATGACGCTCGGGATGCCGTCGGTGACGGCGATCGGGCAGGGCCGGGCGGCGGCGATGAGGTCGCGGGTGCGGCGGTTCCACTCCTGCTGCTCGTTGACCAGGTCCAGGACCTCGCGGAAGCGGGTCTCGGAGAACACCCGGCCGGTGGTCTGCTCGAGGAACCGGATGAGCCCGGTCAGCTCGCCGGTCAGCAGGTCGAGCCGGTCGCTCCCGATCGCCTCCTCCCAGCGGTGCGGCATGAGCTCCCACCACCGCTCGGGCACCGCGTCCTCCGCCGCGCTTTCCAGGGGGTAGTAGGTGACGCCGGGCTGGGCGTCCCAGACGTCGAAGATCTTGCGGGACGCGTCGCCGGTGGTCTCGCCGAGCACGATCGACGGCTTCGGCAGCCCACCCCACGGCGCCTGCTCCGGGTCGGTCTCGAACGCCGAGGCGAGCGAAGTGGCGCTGTACTGCTCGATGTAGTCGGGGTACCCGCGTTCGCGCAGCAGGCCGAGGTAGCGCTGCGTCTGGCGCTTCGCCGCGACGATCGAGGCCCACCACTGGTTGACGACGTACGGGATGCCCATCGTGCGGAAGATCTCCTGCGGCGCGTCCGCGTTGACCAGCGCCAAGGGGCCCCCCTCGGCACGCACCCCGGCGAACCATGCGCGCTGGTAGGCGGTCGCGGTGGTGGCCGACGCCAGCCGGGCCGTCATGCCGCCGCTCCGGCCGGGACCAGCGCCGCCAGCGCTTCGGGAGTCAGCTCGCCGTACGGCTGCCGCTCGGCCAGGACGGCCGGCAGCCCGGTGGCGGCCCGCTGCTCCGGGAAGTCCCACGGCGGCGCGTCGTCGTGGGTCCGCGCGTAGGAGAACAGCACTTCCGCGTCGCAGGCCCGAGCGGCCGCGGCGGTGTGCGCGGCGCGCTGCCGGATGGACGCGCGGGGTGCGGACGGGCCGTTGTGCTGGTACCGCTCGGCCAGCGCGAGTTCCGTCGGCGCCGCGCAGGTGCGGGCGAAGAGCAGCTCGCCCCAGTCGTGGTCCTCCCCCACGACGAGAAAACCGTTGCGCTCCAGTGTTTCGTACACCGCCGGGTGGTCGTGGGAACTGCCGGTGAGGAACAGCCGGGTCCCTTCGACCTCGGGCCGGTCTTCCGCGAGCAGCCGGTCGACGAGCGCGATGGCCTCTGTGACGGGCACCCCGGTGGTCGCGGCGACGGTTTCGAGGAACCGCTTGCCACTCAGCCGGTTCGCGCGGCGCAGGGCGGCGAGCCGGCCGAGCGACCGGCGCAGGGTGTCGTGCGCGGTGATGGCCGCGGCGAGGTCGTCGTCGCCGATGGGCCGCCAGCGTCCCAGCCATTCGCGCAGCTGCGCGACCTTCGCGTGGACGTACCGGGTGGTCGTGTGGTGCGGCAGGTGCAGCACGTCCACCAGCCGCACCGGCGGCAGGCCCAGCGCCGGTTCGACGCGGTGCAGCTCCCGCAAGGCGTAGAACAGGCGCAAGGACGCCTCGCAGTCGCGCGAGACGACGATGGCCTCGAGCGGGCCGTAGTCGCCGGTGAGGATGCGCGTCAGGATCGACCGGGCGACCGGGTCCACCCCGCGGCCGAGGTAGCGGTCGCCGAGCGCGCTGTCCCGGCCGGGCTTCCCGGTCAGCCGCAGGGGTCGCAGGCCCGCCGCGGTGATCAGTTCGACCGGCACGTCCGCGCCGACGTACCCGACGGCGCTCAAATCACGGCCTCCGCCACCAGTTCCGCGACCTGATCTTCGGTGTAGCCGAGCAGTTCGCGGTAGACGTGCTCGTTGTGCTCCCCCAGCCCCGGCGCGGGCCGGTCGAGGGAGACCCGGGCAGCGGAGAAGCGGATCGGCACGCCGGTCCCCGCGAGGTCGGCCACGGCACCGTGCTTCGGGTGCTTCAAGGGGACGACTTCCTCGCGCGCCAGCACCAGCGGGTCGCGGATGGCATCGCGTGGCTCGCGGACCTCGGCGGCGGGCACGCCTTCGGCGGTGAACGCGGCGAGGATCTCGGCCAGTGGCCGGACCCGGCACCACTCCCGGATGAGGTCGTGCAGCTCGTCGGCGGCCCGGACCCGCTGGTCGCGGGTGCGGTAGCGGTCGTCCTCGGCCAGCTCCGGCCGGCCGATCGCCCGCAGCACGCCGTGCGCGAACGCGTCGGTCGGCGCGCACAGCGCGAGGTAGCCGTCGGCGGCGGGCAGGATCCCGAACGGCGCCAGCCGCGGCACCATGGACCCGGTGCGCTGGGGCAGCCCGACCGCGTCGAAGGCGTCGAACGGCTCGCACGCAACGAGCGAGGTGAGCGCGCCGAGCATCGACACGTCGACGCGCTGGCCCTCGCCGGTGTGCTCGGCCTGCAGCAGCGCGGACACCGTGCCGACCACCGCGAACAGCGGGGCGAGGAGGTCGCCGATCGGCAGGCCGAACCGGACCGGGCCCTCGTCGGGCTCACCGGCGGTCATCATCACGCCGCTGAGTGCCTGGATGATCGAGTCCATCGCCTTGCCCGACCCCGGGCCGCCCTGAGCACCGAACCCGCTGATCGAGGTGTAGACGAGCCGGGGGTTGATCTCCCGGACCTGCGCGTAGGAGATGCCGAGCCGGTCGGTGACCCCCGGGCTGTAGTTCTCGACCAGCACGTCGGCGTCGCGGACGAGGTCGGTGAACACCGCACGGGACCGCGGGTTCTTCAGGTCGAGGGTGACGCTGAGCTTGTTGCGGCCGCGCAGCAGCATCGACACCGACAGGTCGTCGTCGTGCCGCCGGGCGAGGTTGAGCCCGTCACGGCCGACGTAGGGCGCGTTGTTGCGGGACGAATCCCCGCCGGTGGCGGGGTTTTCAACCTTGATCACGGTGGCCCCGAGCCCGGCGAGCAGCAGCGTCGCGTACGGCCCGGCGAGCGCGGTGGTCAGGTCGATGACGGTGCGGCCGGCCAGCGGCTGGTCGGTCATGCGGAAACCCCTTCGGAGAGAGCGACGAGCACTTCGGTGCCGCGGGTGGTGAACCGGCCGTTGAGGCGGGCCCCGCGGGTGATGTCCTCGACGTAGTTCGTCACGGCCTCGCCTTCCGGCGTCCCGCCGACCGGGACCGGCCGGCCGTGGTCGTCGATCCGGCACGGGACGAAGCCGGCTTCGCGCAGCCCGGTTTCGTCGAAGCGGCAGAAGGCGATGGCGGTGTTGCGGCTTTCGGGGTGGAACGGGAAGAACGGCATGTCCGGGTCGGGTGCGAAGCCGTAGAGCTTCGTCCTCCGCTCGGCCCACGCGCGCAGCTCGTCCGCGCCGACGCCCGCTCCCGGTGTGAGGGCGTGGGTGACGGTGGCGAAGTTGCCGAGCCCGTGGAAGATCGGCCGTCCTCTGTGGACTTCGATGCCGCGCATGATGTGCGCGTGGTGGGCGAACACGGCGTCGGCGCCGGCATCGATCGCCGCACGGGCGACCGGGCTTTCGTACATCGCGACGGTGACCGGGGTGTGCCCGACGCCCTTGTGCAGCGCCACGAGCACGACGTCGGCCTCCGCGCGCAGGCGGCGGACGTCGTCGGCCATCGCCTCGAGGCTGTCGGGATCGGCGAAGGTGTAGATCTTCGGCGGCCCGCCCGGGCTCGCGTGGTCGAGCTCGTAGTGGGTGAGCACGTGCACGTACGCGCAGCCGGGCTTGCGGGAAGCCGCCCAGGATTCGCGCGGGCCGACGCAGTTGTACGACAGCACGCCGATGCGCAGGCCCCCGCGTTCGACGACCGCCGGGCGCCGGGCCTCGGCGAGGTTCGCCCCGGCCCCGGCCGTCACCATGCCCGCCGCCCGGGAGTACGCCAAGGTGTCGGCCAGCCCGCCGTCCCCGGCGTCGAGAATGTGGTTGCCCGCCAGCGTGACGACGTCGAACCCGGCTCCGGCCACCGCTTTCAGCGCCTCGGGGTCGGCCGGCGGCGCGGGGACGTCGGTGCTGCTCTGGACCGCCGTGGTCGAATGCGGCACTTCGACGTGCCCGATCGCCAGGTCCATCCCGCGCAGCACGGGCGCGGCCGGGGCGAGGAACGACTCCGGGTCCGGCTCGTCCAGGATGAGGTCGCCGACGGCGCCGACAGTGATCACGAAGCACCCTCCTTTTCGGACAGATGGCGGGACAGGAAGGCACGCAGCCGATCCGTCCGGGGGCGGGTGAACAGCTCACCCGGGGGGCCTTCCTCGACGATCCGGCCCGCCTCCATGAACACGCACCGGTCGGCGACCTCCCGCGCGAAGGCCATCTCGTGGGTGACCACGACCATCGTGGTCCCCGCCGCGGCGAGGGTCCGCAGCACGGCCAGGACCTCGTCGACCAGCTCCGGGTCGAGCGCGCTGGTCGGCTCGTCGAACAGCATGATCCGCGGCCGGACCAGGACGGCCCGGGCGATGGCGACGCGTTGCTGCTGCCCGCCCGAGAGCTGGCGCGGGTAGTGGTCCTCCCGGCCGGCCAGGCCGATGCGCTCCAGCAGTTCACGGGCTTCACGCTCCACAGTGGACCGGTCGCGCCCGTGGACGCGGATCGCCGCGTCGGTCACGTTGCGCAGCACGGTGAACTGCGGGAACAGGTTGAACTGCTGGAAGACCATGCTCATCCGGCGGCGCTGGGCGGCGATCCCCCGCTCGGTCAGCGGGCGCAGGCCGCGCGGTGACCGCCGGTGGCCCAGCAGCTCGCCGTCGAGGTACATCGCCCCGCCGTCGATGGGCTCCAGCTGGTGGGCGCAGCGGACGAGCGTCGACTTGCCCGAGCCCGACGGCCCGATCACGACGACCGCTTCCCCTTCGCGCACGTCGAGGCTGACGCCCGCGAGCGCGGTCACCGACCCGAACTCCTTGCGGACCTCGCTGATCCGCAGCACCGGCGCGGTCATCGGGCCCGCCCCACGACGAGGTGGCCGCGGGAGAACCGGCGCTCCAGCCGGCGCTGCAGGCCCGTCAGGACGGTGACCACGACGAGGTACCAGAAGCAGGCGACCAGCAGCATCGGCACGATCTCGTAGGTGCGGTTGTAGATCACCTGCACCGCGTGCAGCAGGTCCGACATCGCGATGACCGAAACCAGGGCGGTGCCCTTGAGCACGTTGATGAACTGGCTGCCCGCCGGCGGGATGATCACGCGCATCGCCTGCGGCAGCACGATCCTCAGCAGCGTCTGCCCCGGCGGGTAGCCCATCGCCCGCGCGGCGTCGCGCTGGCCGGGGTCGACCGACGTCACCCCGGCGCGGAAGATCTCCGCCAGGTAGGCCGACTCCACGAGCGACAGGCCGATCACCGCGGCCGTCAACGGCGTGATGACGGTGTTGGCGTCCCAGGTGCCGAAGACCGGGCCGAACGGGATGCCGAGGGACAGCTTCGGGAGCAAGTAGGCGAGGTTGAACCAGAAGATCAGCTGCACCAGCGGCGGGATGCCGCGGAACAGGCCCACCCACAGCGTCGCCACCCACCGGGCCGGGCCGAACCCGCTCAGCTGCATGGCGGCGACCACGCCGCCGGCGAGCGACCCGAGGACCATCGCCGCGACCGCGAGCAGCACCGTGGTGCCCAGCCCGGCCATGACGCTCTTCTCGAACAGGTACTTCGCCACGACGTCCCACTGGAACCGGTCGTTGCCGGCCAGGAAGACGGCCAGCTGCGCGGCCAGCACCGCCAGCACGAGCACGAACAGCCAGCGCCACGGGCGGAACCGGCCGCGGGCTCCGGCGACGTCGTCGTGGGCCGCCGAAGTCTCCTCCACAGTGGACATCGCGGTCATTTCGCGGACGCCACGTCGAACAGCGGCTGCGGGACCGTGACGTCGGTGAGGCCCCACTTCTGCATGATCCGCGGGTAGGTGCCGTTGCGGAACAGCTCTTCGAAGGCCTTCTGCAGCACCGGGCCGAGCTTGCCGGCCTTCGGGGTGTAGAGCGCGAGGTTGTCCTTCGTGGCGCCCTGTTCCTCGGTCTGCGTCACGTAGTCGTACTGCCCCTTCTGCTGGGTGGTCACGTCGATCGCGGCGGCCTGGGTCATCCCGGCGGCGTCGGCGCGGCCGGACTTGGCGGCCAGCAGGGTGGCGTTCGTGTCGTCGAGCCCGACCACCTGAACGGCCGGGCGCTGCGAACGTTCACAGAAGGCGGACAGCTTGGCGAGCTGGTCCTCCACGACGCTCGCGGTGACCACCGCGACGCGCTTGCCGCACAGGTCGGCGGTCTGCTTGATGCCCGCGGCCGAGCCGGTGGGGATCACGTAGGAGGTCCGGGTGGTCATCCACGTGACGGTGTCGAACTGCTTCTCGCGTTCGGCGGTCGCCTTGACCGGCCCGTTGAACGCCTCGTAGCGGCCGCTGAGCATGCCCTGCAGCGCGGCCGGCAGACCACTGACGATGGTGGTCTCCGTGCGCACGCCCAAGAGCTGGCCGAGCGCCTCCTGGAAATCGTGGTCGATGCCGGTGACGGTCTTGCCGTCCGGGCCGACGGTGCGGTACGGCGGGTGGGAGTCCCCGGCGAACCGGAGGACGCCGGCGTCCTTGACCGCTTGCGGAAGCTGGTCGTGCAGCGCTTGGTCGGTCGTGAGAGCCGCGGCCGTGGGGGCCGTGGCGGCGCCGTCGTCGACCGTGCACCCGGCCAGCGCGAGTCCCGCGGCGACCGCGGCGAGCGTGCTTCGACGCCATTGACGAAGTGAGGAACCCATGTCGTTTTCTTCCTGCGGAAGGCCACCCCAGCGGGCGGCGCGGGAACCTGAAGGATCGATTGGTTGCTATCTGGGCGCCGATCGTCGCATGATGTGTCGCGTGATTCAACCCCTCGGTGCGGACACCCGGTCGGCACTGCCACCATGGACACCCGCGGCGGGCGACCCCCGCCGGCCGTCGGACCGATCCCCGGAAGAGGCAGGCGCGCGATGACAGCGACGTCCTCGGGGCCGCTGCCCCGCTCCCAGCAGGGAGCCGAACCCCAGCTGCTGCTGACGTCCCTGCTCGGCGACTTCTGGTACTGGCGCGACGAGCACATCCCCTCGGCCGCCCTGGTGGAGCTGCTCGGCGAGTTCGACATCAGCCCGGCGAGCGCACGGGCCGCGATCCGCCGCCTCGCCGCCCGCGGCCTGCTCACCGTGTCGCGCAGCGGGCGGACCACGGCGTACGGGATTCCCGCGCGCACGTCCGAAGTGATCATCGAGCGCACGCACCGGATGCTGACCTTCGGCACCACCGCGCCCGAGTGGGACGGGCAGTGGACCGTCGTCACGTTCTCGGTGCCGGAGCAGGACCGCGGGCTGCGCACGGCGTTGCGGTCGCGGCTGCGGGTCCTGCGGTTCGCCGCCCTCTACGACGGGGTGTGGGTCAGCCCGCACGACCTGACCCGCCCCGCGCTCACGGCGCTGCGCGAGCTCGATCTCCGCAGCGCGACGGTCTTCCGCGCCACCGAGGTGCCCGGTTCGGGCGCGGCCGTTGCGGCGTTCGACCTCGAGCCCCTCGCCCGGGAGTACGAGCAGTTCGTCGAGCGCTACGAGCAGGTGCTCACCGGCCTGGACGCCGGCCTGATCAGCCCGGCGCAGGCGCTGCGCACCCGCACCGAGCTGCGGGTGGACTGGCGCCGGTTCCCGGAGACCGACCCCGACCTGCCTGCCGAGCTGCTGCCGGCCGACTGGGCGCGCGACCGGGCGCAGAAGGTGTTCCTGCAGATCTACGACCGCCTCGGCCCGCTCGCCGAGCTCCGGTTCCGGCAGCTGCTGGCCGCCACCGACCCCGCGCTGGCCGAGTTCGCCACCCACCACGACTCGGTGAAGGTGGCCGAGCTGTTCGCCGGCCTGGGCGACCGCCACCCGGCGGGCGACACGCCGTTCGAGCAGGCCGCCGAAGCCCGCCGCCTGGACGACGCGCGCCACCGCTAAGAGCGGCACTTCCCGGGTCGCACGGACGGGCGCGAGTTTCGGACTCGAGTCCGAAAGTCGTTCGAAACTCTTTGCCTGGCGTGGAAGCTCCGTGCTCTGCTGCTCACAGCAAGTGAACATCATCGGATCGTCCAGGTCACCGGTGACCAGGTTTCCCGGCTCTGCCCGGAAGTCGTCGCCGGCGGGCTTTCCTGGGCGTGCGCCTGGAAGGAGACCACGGATGGCAAGAAGTTCGTCGGACCGGAGCGGCAGACGGTGGTGGCAGTCGTCGGCGAGTCGCGTGCTGGCGGCAGCGGCCACCGTCGCCGCGACCGCCGCTGTCCTGGTGACCGCCCCGGGCGCCGACGCCGCGGCCAGCACGCTGGGAGCCGCGGCCGCGCAGTCCGGCCGGTACTTCGGCACCGCGATCGCCGGCAGCAGGCTCGGTGATTCGACCTACACCACGATCGCGTCGCGCGAGTTCAACATGGTGACGGCCGAAAACGAGATGAAGCCGGACGCGACCGAGCCGAACCAGAACCAGTTCAACTTCTCCGCCGGCGACCAGATCTACAACTGGGCGGTCGGCCACGGCGCCAAGGTGCGCGGCCACACCCTCGCCTGGCACGCCCAGCAGCCGGGCTGGATGCAGAACATGGGCGGCAGTTCGCTGCGCAACGCCATGATCAACCACATCCAGAAGGTGATGGCCCACTACCAAGGCAAACTCGCCTACTGGGACGTGGTCAACGAAGCCTTCAACGAAGACGGCAGCCGCCGGTCGTCGAACCTGCAGAGCACGGGCAACGACTGGATCGAGGTCGCGTTCAAGACCGCCCGCGCGGCCGACTCGTCGACGAAGCTCTGCTACAACGACTACAACATCGACAACTGGAACTACGCCAAGACCCAGGGCGTGTACAACATGGTGCGGGACTTCAAGTCCCGCGGCGTGCCGATCGACTGCGTCGGCCTGCAGGCCCACTTCACCGGCGGCAGCTCGGTCCCGAGCAACCTCCAGACCACGATCTCCAGCTTCGCGGCGCTCGGCGTCGACGTGGCGCTCACCGAAGTCGACGTCACCAACTCGAACACCTCGCAGTACGCGGCGCTGACCCAGGCGTGCATGAACGTCGCGCGCTGCGTCGGCATCACCGTGTGGGGCGTACGGGACAGCGATTCCTGGCGCTCCAACGAGAGTCCCCTTCTGTTCGACGGCAGCGGGAACAAGAAGGCCGCGTACAACTCGGTGCTGAACGTCCTCAACTCCGGAGGGACGACCACCACACCGACGACGACCCCGACGGGCACGGGCACCACGACACCGACCACCACGCCCACCACCCCGGGCGGGGGCAGCTGTTCCGCGACGCTTTCGGCGGGACAGAGCTGGAGCGACCGGTACAACCTGAACGTCTCGGTCAGCGGCTCCAGTTCGTGGACGGTCACCATGACCGTGCCGAGCCCCGCGAGGATCAGCTCCACCTGGAACATCAACGGGACGTGGCCCAGCAGCCAGGTCCTCGTCGCGACGCCCAACGGAAACGGCAACAACTGGGGCGTCACCATCCAGCACAACGGGAACTGGAACTGGCCCAGCGTCAGCTGCAGCGCCTCCTGAGGTACGAGAACCCGGCGCCGCTCTGCCCACCCCGGGCAGGGCGGCGCTCTCGTGTCCCCCGATCCGGCTGCCTCGGCGCGGGTCGACAGGGGCGGGCGGCCCCGGGCAAACGTCTTGAATGAGTCATTCATGTCCTGGGAGGTCCTGAATGACTCATTCAAGACGTTTGAACCCGGCCGCAGCGGAAGCCGGGCGGCTAAGCCGCGACCTCGCCGCTCTGCCCACCCCGGGCAGGGCGGCGCTCTCGTGTCCCAGCACCGCTTGACACCGCTCTGAACAGCCTATATAAACCAATCGGTTACAAAACCGAAAGGTTATCAATGGGCACGAGCAGCACCCTGGACGCGACCTTCGCCGCACTCGCGGACCCCACCCGGCGGGCCATCCTCGCGCGGCTCGCGACCGGCGACGCCACCGTCACCGAGCTCGCCGCGCCCTTTGCGATGAGCCAGCCCGCCGTGTCGAAACACCTCCGGGTGCTCGAGCGGGCCGGGCTGGTGCGCCGCGGCCGGGACGCCCAGCGGCGGCCGTGTCACCTGGTCGCCGAACCGCTCAAGGCGGCCACGGCCTGGCTGGCCGGCTACCGCGACTACTGGGAAGCCAGCTACCGGCAGCTCGACGATCTGCTGAAGGACCTGCAACCGTGACGCCGCCGCTGCGGAGCCCGGGACTCCAAGTCACCGAAGCGGGCGCCACCGGGCTCGTGCTCACCCGGGACTTCGCCGCGCCCGCTCCCCTCGTGTTCGCCGCGCTCACCCGGCCCGAACTGCTGCGCCGCTGGCACGGCGCCCACGGCTGGCACCTGACCGGCTGCGAAGTCGACCTGCGTCCCGGGGGCGCCTGGCGGTTCGTCTCCCACGGTCCCGGCGGCGCGGAAATGGAGATGTACGGCGAGTTCCGCGAAGTCGAGCCGCCCGTACGGCTCGTGCAGACCGAAATCCACCGCGGCTGGCCCGAAGGCGCCGCGCTCGTCACCACCGTCCTGGCCGAGACCGGTGGCCACACCACCATGACCGTCACCGTGCGGTACCCGTCACCGGAAATCCGCGACCAGGTCGTGCGCACCCCGATGCGACGCGGTGCCGGAGAGGCCTACGACCGCCTCGCCGCCCTGCTCGACCTGCTCGACCAAGAGAAACGAGACCGCTCATGAACGACCCCGCCACCAAGATCCCCCACGCCTCCGAGGTCACCAACGACCCCGGCAACCCGCCCGTGCCCGCCGGCGCGTTCCTCCTGGAGCTCGTCCCCGTGCCGGTCGCGGACCTCGACCGCGCCATCGCCTTCTACCGGGATCAGGCCGGCTTCGCCCTCGACGTCGACGTCCGCCCGGCCGAGGGCGTCCGCATCGTCCAGCTCACCCCGCCCGGCTCGGCCTGCTCGATCTCCCTCACCGAGGGAGTCCAGGCCCTCGCCCTGCCGCCGGGTGCCATGCGCGGGCTGCACCTGGTGGTCGCCGACATCGAGCAGGCACGCGCCCAGCTCGTCGACCGCGGGGTCGAGGTCGGTCCCGTAGAAGACATGGGCGGCGTGCTCTACGCCTACTTCGCCGACCCGGACGGCAACACCTGGTGCCTGCAGCACATGCCCTGGCGCTGACGCGCGCGGTCAGGCGGTCACCGCGCGTTCGACGTGCAGTGCCAGGAACGCGTACACCCGCCGGACCAGCTCCGGGTCCCCGCCCATCAGGTCGTACCCGTGGTCGACGCCCCGGATGTCGTAGTGCTCCACCAACGCACCGGCCGCCGCGAGCTTGCCGGCGTAGGCGACGGCTTCGGCGCGCAGCCGGTCGTGTTCGCAGGTGAGCACCAGCGCGGGCGCGATCCCCGCCAGGCCGTCGCCGTTGCTCCCCCACGCCGGGGACGCCAGCGGGTCGCCGCGGCGGGCGGCGTCGGGGATGTAGGCGGTGTCGAAGACCTCCCCCATCCACGGCCGGATCACCACCCGCCGGCCGGGCGGCGCCGGCTTGGCCGCGGCCGGGGTGACCAGGTCCAGTGGCGGATAGTGCAAGACCTGCAACGCGATCTCGGGTCCGCCCTCGCGCAGAGCGAGCCGGGACGCCGCAGCCGCGAGCGCACCGCCGGCGCTCTGCCCGCCGACGCACAGCCGCGCGCCCACCCACTCACGTTCGGGTGCGGCCGCCCACTTGAGCGCGTCGTAAACCTGTTCGCACGGCACGGGAAACCGCTTCACCGGCGCCAGCGCGTAGTCGACGTTGACCACGAACACGCCGGCGTGCTCGGCGAGGTAGCGGCACAGCGGGTCGTCCCCGATCGCGCCCCCCACCACGAACCCACCGCCGTGCGCGTTGACGTAGACCCCTTTCGCCGGAGTGCCCTCCGGCGGGCGGTAGAGCGTGGCGGGCATCGGCCCGTGCCGGGTCGGGACCGAGATTTCCCTGCTGCGGCCGGGAATTTCGGGAAACAACGGGCGTGGTCTGATCGCGCGGGCGGCGGCCGCGGCCATCAAACGAGCCACACCATCGGCGACGAACGGCCGGGACAGAATCGACACGAACGACCTCACTTCACGCGGATCTGATGGAACTCGAGCGAAACACCGGGCGGCCGGGCACCGGCCGGCCGCGGGACGAGCGTGCCGACCAAGACGGCGTCGTTGAGCCAGGAGTACGGGCCTTCGGGCGCTTCGATTCGCGGGGTCGTGACGGTGCCCTGCGCGGTGAAGGCGCCGGTGTTGGTCACCGTCAGCACGACGCCGTCGCCGGTGCGGATCAGGTACCGCGCCGTCACCACCGCGACGCCGTCGCCCCGCACGACGCTCCAGTCCGCGCCGATGCCGAGCACCTCGCCGGTCAGGCGCGGGCCCGTAACGGTGCCGCCGGTGATCGGGATGACCCGGCGGTGCCCGGCCGGGGTCACCCCGGCGTCGATCGGCTCGGCGATCAGGACTTCCAGCCGGGCCACCACTTCCATCGTGAGTTCGGGGTGGGTCATCGGTCCTCTTCCGGGAGCCCGCCGAGGGTGCGGAGGAGCCGGACCAGGCGGTCGGTCAGTTCCTCGGGATCGAGTGACTCCTCGTCGCCGAGCAGCCAGGCGTTGATCAGCGCGCCGGCGCCGCCGGTGAGGAACACCGCCAGGTCGTCGACGGCTTCGGCTCGTACCCGGTCGCCGAAGAGCCCGAGCACCACGTGGCGGTTGGCCGGCGCGATCAGGTCGGTGAGGGCGGTGGTCAGCGTGAACGCGCACGGGCCGGTGAGCAGCGCGCGGTAGAACGCGCGATGGGCGGCGAAGTGCCGGGCGGTGGCCAGGACCGCGGCGCGGCCGGACTGCTCGCCGAGCGCCAGTTCACGCCGGGCGAGGTCGATCGCGGCGGCGACCAGGAGCGTGTCCCGGTCACCGAAGTGCAGGTAGACGAGCTGGCGGCTGACCCCGGCGGCCTCGGCGAGGTCCGTGACCGGGATGTTCGCGCTGCCACGTCCGGACACCAGCTCCACGGCGGCCGCGAACAACGCCGCCCGGGAACGCACGGCCCGGAGCTCGCGCCCGTCGGTGGTGTCGATGCTCACCCGAACTTTATAGACAGCTGTCAAACAACTGGCAAGAGCGGCGGACCATTGTCACGTCGGGAGAAGCGCTATATCGTTTCTCCATCTCGACGGATTGAAACGATTCAAGCCCGAACACTCCCCTGCGACGACGGAGGAAAGTGCGATGAGATCGCGGATGGCGGGAATCTCGGCCGCGCTGGTGGTCCTGCTGGCCATGCCCGTCCTGGGGACGGCTCCGGTGCTGGCCGACCCGGGCAGCGTCGCCGGGGCGAGGGGGCTGCGGGTCGGGCCGCTGACGGTCGAGCACCAGGCGGATCCGCTCGGGATCGACGTCGCCCGGCCCCGGCTCGGCTGGGTGCTGGACTCGGACCGGCCGGGGGCCCGGCAGTCGGCGTACCAGGTGCAGGTGTCGTCGGCGCCGGGCCGGGCGGGCGACGTGTGGGACAGTGGCCCGGTGCCGTCGGCGAAGTCGTTCGACGTCGAGTACGCCGGAGCCGCCCTGCGTCCGCGCACCCGGTACTCCTGGCGGGTCCGCGTCTGGGACGCCGACCGGCGGGCGTCGGCGTGGAGCGAAGCCGCGTGGTTCGAGACCGCGTTCCTCGACGGCAAGGACTTCCAGGGCGACTGGATCGGGGCGCGCGCGGAGCCGGCCGCCACCTCGCTGCAAGGCGCGAGCTGGATCTGGTACCCGCAGGGGAATCCGGCGGACTCCGCGCCGGTCGGCACCCGGTACTTCCGGCGGACGGTCGACCTGCCCGCCGGCGCCCAGGTCACGGCGGCCCGCTTCCAGCTGACCGCGGACGACAACTTCGTGCTGCAGGTCAACGGAAAGCAGGTCGCCGGCTCGCCCCAGGTCACCGACTCGTGGCGGACCGCCGTCGACGTCGACCTCACGGCCGGCCTGCGTGCCGGGCGGAACGTCCTCGCGATCCAGGCCGCCAACGCCCAGCCCGGGCCGTCGGGGCTCGTCGGCAAGCTGCACATCGAGACAGCGAACGCGAACCCGGTCGACATCGTCACCGACACCACCTGGAAGTCGTCCGACACGGAGACCCCGGGCTGGCAGCAGCCGGGTTTCGACGACTCGGCGTGGCCGGCGGCGCTGGTGGCGGCCGCGTACGGATCCGGCCCGTGGGGGAACTCGGTCACGACGACGCCGCAGCCGGAACCGCTGCTGCGCAAGGACTTCACGGCGAAGAAGCGGATCAAGTCCGCCCGCGCCTACATCGCCGGTCTCGGCTACTACAAGCTCTACCTCAACGGCCGGCGGGTCGGCGACCACGAGCTCGACCCGGCGTTCACGGTGTACGACAAGACGGACCTCTACGCGACCTACGACGTGACCCAGGCGCTGCGCTCCGGCGACAACGCGATCGGCGTGAGCCTGGGACGCGGCTACTACGCGATGACGAACCCCGACGAGTGGAACAGCTCGCCGTGGCACGGTGAGCCGAAGCTGAAGCTCGAGCTCGACATCACCTACGCGGACGGCACGAGCGGACGCGTCGTCAGCGACGGCAGCTGGACGCTCGCCGACGGCCCCACGACGTCCGAATCTCTGTGGTTCGGCGAAACCTACGACGCCCGGCTCGAGCAGCCGGGCTGGAACGACACCGGGTTCGACGACTCCGGCTGGCGCCCGGCCCGCGTCGTCCCGGCGCCCGCGGGTGCGCTGCGGGCGCAGTCGTTCCCGCCGATCAAGGTGACCGACACGCTCGCGCCCGGGAAGGTGACCACCCCCGCTCCCGGCACGACGGTGCGCGACTACGGCACCCCGACCGCGGGCTGGGCCGGCGTCGCCGTGCGCGGACCGGCCGGCGCCGCCGTGACGATCACCTACGGCGAAAAGCTGAAAGCCGACGGAACCGTCGACAACATCGGCGGTTTCGGGATGCAGCTGCAGAAGTACACGTACGTGCTGAAGGGAAGCGGGCTGGAGAAGTTCACGCCGAGCTACTCCTACGCCGGGTTCCAGTACGTCCAGGTCGTCGCGCCGACGGGCGTCACCGTCGAGTCCGTGACGGCGCAGCGCGTTCACACGGCGGTCGCCAGGACCGGGAACTTCAGCAGCTCGAGCGACCTGCTCAACCGCTACCACGATGCGCAGGCGAACACGATCCTCAACAACCTGCACTCGGTGCCGACCGACACCCCGATGTACGAGAAGCGGCCCTACACCGCGGATGCCTTCCTGGCCGCCGATTCCGCCATCGCGAGCTTCGACATGCGGGACTTCTACGAGAACTGGATGCGTGACCACCGGGACGACCAGACCCCGGAAGGGAACATCGGCCAGACCGTGCCGGGAACCGTGGGCGCCAAGCAGGTGATCGACCCGGTCTGGTCCGCGAGTTTCGTGCTCGTCGACTGGGATCTCTACTGGTACTACGGTGACGTCCGGCCGCTCGCGGACAACTACGCGGCGATGAAGGCGTGGCTCGGGTTCTTCGAGAAGAACATCGCCCGGACCGGCTACATCTACACGGGCGGCAGCTACGCCGACTGGCTCGCCCCCGGTTTCGCCCAGCCGCCCGAGGGCGCGCGGCTCGCCGGTACCGCGTACATCCACAAGACCACCACGACGATGGCGGCGATCGCCCGCGCCCTTGGGCACAACGACGACGCCGCGCGCTTCGACAGCCTCGCGCGCACGATCGCCCAGGCCTTCAACGCCACGTTCTTCGACGCGGCCAAGGGGGCGTACTACGACGATCCCGCGGCGGGGTACCGCCAGACCAGCAACCTGCTGCCGCTGAGCCTCGGCATCGTGCCGGAAGCGGCCCGCGCCGGCGTCGTCGCGAACCTCGTCGGCGACATCAAGGGGCGCGGCGTCCACCTGAACACCGGTGCGCTGGGCACGAAGCTCATCCTCCCGGTGCTCACCGGCACGGGGAATTCCGAACTCGCCTACAGCGTCGCGACGAACCCGTCGTACCCCGGCTGGGGTTACTGGTTCCAGACCCTGGGCGCCACGACGATGTGGGAGGAGTGGCCCGCCGGGTCCCGCTCCCACCAGCACGCGTTCATGGGCACGGTCGACGACTGGCTGTACCAGGACGTGGCCGGCATCGAGCCCGCGGCGCCGGGCTACACGAAGGTCAAGATCCAGCCGTTCCCCGTGGGGGATCTGCGGAATGCTTCGGCCGAGGTCCAGTCTCCGCTCGGTCTGGTGCGGTCGGCGTGGACCCGGGACCGCAACGGCTTCACGGTGCGGGTCAGCGTTCCTGTCGGTGCGACGGGTGAGGTGTTCGTGCCGGTCGGCCGGGGCGGCAAGGTGGCGGCTCCGGCCGGGGCGACGTGGGAAGGGACGCAGGGCGGTTATGCGCGGTACCGGGTGGGCTCCGGAAGTTACGAGTTCCGGGCCGGCTAGTGCCACGAGTTCCCGGCCGCGTCGGATGCCAGGAATGAGTCATTCACTGCGTCGGATGCAGTGAATGACTCATTCCTGGCGTCACGGCAGGCCGCGAGCGAACCCTGGGTTTCGTAAAACGTTTCAAGCCGCTCAGCGCGCCTTGTTCGCACACGTGATGCAGATCCGCGTCGCCGGGAGCGCGACGAGCCGGCCTTCGGCGATCGGCCCGCCGCAGCGTTCGCAAGTTTCGTAAGTCCCGGCGCGCACCCGGTCGGCGGCGCGGTCGAGGTCCACGAGGTCGTCCTGGGCTTGGCGCAGGAGAGCCTGGACCTGCGCCCGTTCGAACGCGATCGTGACACCTTCCGGGTCGTGCTCATCGTCGTTGCTGCTGAACTCCGACGCTGCCACGATCCCGTCCCGCTGCCGGGTGAGCGCCTCGGCCAGCCGTGCGGTCTCGGCACGGGCCCGGGCGATCAGGTCCTGCGCGGCACGATCGTGCATGGGCGAAGTCTGTCACGGACCTCGACGGCCGCAACCGGGCCGCATCCGGGAGCGGGCCACCGTCATTTCGTCCGGTTCGTTGAACTTTTACCGGATGCCCGCTACTCTGTCACCCACGCTGGGAGCGCTCCCAATGGATCACCACCACTCATCACGAATGGAGGCCCATTCATGCGTACACGGACCACTTCCACCGCCCGGCGGCGAAGCGTCCTCGCGGTGCTCGTCGCCGCTCTGGCCGGAATGTTCCTGTGGGTGCCGGCAGCTTCGGCGCACGGCACCATCGTCGGCCCCGCCACCCGCGCCTACCAGTGCTGGCAGGATTGGGGCAGCCAGCACACGAACCCGGCCATGCAGCAGCAGGACCCCATGTGCTGGCAGGCTTTCCAGGCCAACGCCGACACGATGTGGAACTGGATGAGCGCGCTGCGGGACGGGCTCGGCGGCAACTTCCAGGGCGCCACCCCCGACGGTCAGCTCTGCAGCAACAACCTGTCGCGCAACAACTCCCTCAACACCCCCGGCCCGTGGAAGACCACCAGCCTCGGCAGCAGCTTCTCGATGCACCTGTACGACCAGGCCAGCCACGGTGCCGACTACCTGCGGGTCTACATCAGCAAGAACGGGTTCGACCCCACCACCCAGCGCCTCGGCTGGGGCAACCTCGACTTCATCACCCAGACCGGCAGGTACGCCCCGGCCAAGGACATCAACTTCACTGTCCAGACCTCCGGCGCGTACACGGGGCACCACGTCGTGTTCACGATCTGGCAGGCGTCACACCAGGACCAGACGTACATGTGGTGCAGTGACGTGAACTTCGGCTAGCGCGCAGCCGTGGGCCCGGTCCGGTGCCGACCGCACCGGATCGGGCCCACGCTGGTTCTTCCGGTTGACAGCTTCGTGACAACGTCGATCCGGCGGTTCCGCGCTCGCCGGCCGGCTGGTGAGCTTGACGCGTGAAGCGCGGGAAACTCGACGAGATCGTGAACGCGACCGTGCCGGCGCCCAGCTGGTGGCTGGTCGCCGCGACCGGGCTGGCGGCCGCCGCCGTGACGCTGGCTTCGGTGTCCACGCTGCTGACCGGGCGATCGCGCCTGCTGACCCGGTTCAACGTGCTGGGGACGTTCGTGCACGAGGGCGGCCACGCGCTGATGAGCGTGGTGACCGGTGGCGGGGTGTACCAGGTCGGGATCTCCAGCCCGGATTCCGGAGTGACGTGGGTCTGGTTCCCCTCGCGGTTCTCCTCGATCCTCACTTCCGCGGCCGGCTACGCGATGCCGTCGCTGGCCGGGCTCGGGGCAGCCGTGCAGCTGCAGCGCGGGCACGCCGCCGCCGTGCTCACCCTCACCGTGGTCGCCGCCGCCCTGCTGCTGTTCCTGTCCGCCGACCTGCTCACCTTCGCCGTCGTCGCCGGCATCGGCTTGGTCGCTTTCGCCGCGCTGGCCTGGGCGCCGCTGTGGGTGCGAACGACGATCGCCTACCTCGAGGCGTGGCTGCTGCTCACCAGCGAGATCTCCGGAGTGGGTCACCTCGTCGCCGCGCGTTGGGCCGGCGAGGTTTCCGCCACCGACGACGCCGCCGGCCTCGCCGAGGAAACCCACATCCCCGGCTTCGTCTGGATCGCCGGCTGGCTGGCGCTGATCGTGTGGGCGCTGTCCGAAGCGTTCCCCCGGCTGTGGCCGTGACACCGGGAACGCCGACCGACCACGCCACGGCGCCAGCCAGCCGGCGATCCAGACGAAGCCGGGGATGTGGGTTTCCTCGGCGAGGCCGGCGGCGT
>NZ_JBFBBQ010000101.1:0-31914 GCF_040682775.1 Amycolatopsis sp. NPDC051106
CAGACGCACCGAAGGCCGCCTTGGGTGCGTCTGACGCACCGAAGGCCACATTGGGGCGCTGGGGTCAGGAAGCCGCGGCCGGGTGCACGCTCACGGTCGCGGCCTTCACCGACAGCGTCACCGCCGAGCCGGGCTCCAGCGCGAGCTCGGCCACGGCGGCCGGCGTGAGGTCGGCGGTCAGGCCGTGGGCCCAGCCGTCGCCCTCGGCGCGGACGCGGATCACCGGCCCGTGCGGTTCCAGGGCCGCGACGACGGCGTCGGCCGTGTTGCGCGGGCTCCCGCGGTGGCCGCCGTCGTGGGGGTAGACGGCGACGGCGTTCGGCGGGAACACCGCCACCGCTGGCTCCCCCAGCACCACGTCGGCCGCCGGGATCCCGCTGACGATCGAGCCCGACGCCGTCCGCAGGCCGTCACCGACCGCCGTGCCGGCGACCAGGTTGAGCCCGGCGATCCGGGCAGTGAACGCCGTCCGCGGTGCGGACAGCACTTCGCGGGTCGGGCCGCGTTCGACGATCCGGCCGCCGTTCATCACCGCGACGTGGTCGGCGAGCGCGAGCGCGTCCAGCGGGTCGTGCGTGACGAGCACGGTCGTCGGCCCGGTCTTGAGCACGCGCCGGAGCAGGCCGCGGATCGCGGGCGCCGCGTCGACGTCGAGGGCGGCGAACGGCTCGTCGAGCAGCAGCAGGTCCGGCTCGGCGGCGAGCGCCCTGGCGATCGCGACGCGCTGGGCCTGGCCGCCGGACAGCTGCCCGGGCCGCCGGTCGGCGAGCGCGACGGCGTCCACTTCGGCCAGCCAGTAGAAGGCGCGTTCGCGCGCGGCGCGGCGGCCGGCGCCGGTCGAGCGCGGCGAGAACGCGACGTTGTCGGCCGCGGACAGGTGCGGGAAGAGCAGGGCGTCCTGGGAGAGCAGGCCGATCCCCCGGCGGTGCGGCGCGATGCCCGCCAGAGCCCGCCCGGCCACGGTGATCTCCGCCGACGTCGGCGTGATCAACCCGGACAGGCAGCCCAGCACCGTCGACTTGCCCGAGCCGTTCGGGCCGAGCAGCGCGAGCACCGTCCCGGCGGGCACGTCGAGGTCGACGTCCAGCGAGAACGAGCCGCGGACGGCCTCGATCCGGGCGGTCAGGCTCACCGCAGGCCGCCTTCCCACGAGCGCGGCCGCGCCACCGCGATGACGATGACCGCCACGACGATGAGCAGCAACGAAAGGGCGACAGCGCTGTCGATGTCCACTTCGGCCTGCGTGTAGACCTCGAGCGGCAGCGTGCGCGTGACGTCTTCGAGGCTGCCCGCGAAGGTGATCGTGGCGCCGAACTCGCCGAGCGCGCGGGCGAAGCTGAGGACGACGCCGGAGCCGAGCGCGGGCAGCAGCAGCGGCAGCGTGACGCGCCGGAAGACCGTCCACGGGCGCGCGCCGAGCGTCGCGGCGACCTGCTCGTAGCGGTCGCCGGACCCGCGCAGCGCGCCTTCGAGGCTGACGACGAGGAATGGCATCGCGACGAACGTCTGCGCGATGACCACCGCGGCCGTGGTGAACGGGACGGATTCCCCGGTCAGCGTCGTGATCAGCATGCCGAGGAAGCCCTTGCGGCCGAGCAGGTAGAGCAGCGCGAGACCGCCGACGACCGGCGGCAGCACCAGCGGCAGCAGCACGATCGAGCGCAGCAGCCGGACGCCGCGGAACCGGGCCCGCGCGAGGACGACGGCCAGCGGCACGCCGAGCAGCACGCAGGCCAGCGTGGACAGTGCCGCGGTGATCAGGGACAGCCGCAGCGCGTGCCACGACGACGGCGAGACGATCAGCGACGGCAGCCGCGTCAGGTCCGAGCGCACCAGCAGCCCGACCACCGGCAGCACGACGAGGGCCAGCGCGAGGGTGGCGGGGATCGCGAGCACCCACGGGACGCGCGAGCGGCCGGCCGGGACGGATCCCGGCCGGCCGCTCGTGAGCCGCTTACTGCGCAGAGCCGAACCCGGCCTTCGCCAGCTCGTTCTTGCCGTCGGCGCCGAGGACGAACTCCTCGAACTGGTGCGCCAGCTCGGCCTGCCCGCCCTTGACCGCGGCGATCGGGTAGCTGTTGATCGCCTGCGCCGCCTCCGGGAAGTCCACTTTGTCCACCTTGCCCGCGGCGGACGTGGCGTCGGTGACGTAGACCAGGCCCGCGTCGGCGTCGCCGGACTGGACCTTGTTCAGCACCTGCTTGACGTCCTGCTCCTCGCTCTTCGGCTTGAGCGTGACGCCGGTGCTCTGCTCGACCTTCTTGGCCGCCGAGCCGCACGGCACCTGCGGGGCGCAGGTGACCACGGTCAGGCCGGCCTTGTTCAGGTCCGCGAAGGACTTGATGCCCTTGGGGTTGCCCGGCGCGACGGCGATGGCGAGCTTGTTGGTCGCGAAGACCGCGGGCTGGCCGTCGATCACGCCACCCTGCGCGGCCTTGTCCATGGTGGCCTGGTCGGCCGAGGCGAAGACGTCGGCCTTCGCGCCGTTGGTCAGCTGCTGGACCAGTCCGGACGAGCCCGCGAAGCTGAACTTCACGGTGACGCCGGCGTGCTGGGCCTCGAACGCCTTGCCGAGCGCGGTGAACGACTCGGTGAGGGACGCGGCGGCGAACACGGTGAGCGTGCCGCCACCGGTGTTCCCGGCCCCCTTGGGCGCGGGTGCGGTGACCGACGCGCCGGACTGCGTGCTGGGCTCGTCCGAGCTGCTGCACGCGCCCGCGAACAGGGCGACGGCCGCGACGGCCAGAGCAAGCTGTGACAAGCGGGGCTTCGCCCCGGGCCGGGGGCTTCGCCACCCGGACCCCCGAAAAGCGGGTTTTTTCATCGACTTCCTTCCGGTGTTTCCACCACAACGGTGGTCGCTTTGACCACGGCGACCGCGAGCACCCCTGGGCGCAGGCCCAGCTCGCGGACAGCTTCCGTACTCATCAGGGACACCACGCGGTGTGCCCCGCACTGCAGTTCCACCTGGGCCATCACCTTGTCGGTGATGACCTCGGTGACCAGCCCGACGAACCTGTTGCGGGCGGAACGGCCGACGGTGGAGGGATCTTCGGGGCCGGAGGCCTGGGCCCGGGCGAACCCCGCCAGCTGGGCACCGTCGACGACCTTGCGGCCGGCGGCGTCGTCGGTCGCGGTCAGCTGCCCCGCACGCACCCACCTCCGGACGGTGTCATCGCTGACGCCGAGCAGGCGCGCGGCCTCGGACAACCGAAATTGCGGCATGCCGCAGACATTATCTCCGCAGTTGAGGAAAAGCTACGCGGGGCGGGAATTGCCCATGACCTCGGCGCGGAGCTGTTCGAGGATGACGTTCTGATAACGCTCGATGGCTTTTCGCTCGGCCGGGGAGAACTGCGCCAGCGTCTCGCGAAGGGTGTCGAAGGCCGACTGGAAGAGCGGCGCGAAGCGCTCTTCGGCCCTCGGCACGACCTCGACGAGGACCTTGCGGCGGTCCTCGGGATCGCGGACCCGGCGGACCAGGCCGACCTTCTCCAGCCGGTCGATGACCCCGGTGACGGCGCCGGTCGAGAGGCCGGTCAGCTCGGCGATCCGGCCGGCGGTCAACGGTCCGCCCGGTTGGATGACCAGGTCGAACGCCTTGTGGTCGGTGCCCGACAGGCCCATCCGCTCGGCGATCCGGGCGTGCCGGAGGACGGTGAACGTGCTGCCTTGGCGGCCCAGTTCGGCGAAGCGGAGCAACTCCTCTTCGGTGACCGGGTACGTCTTTTCCGTCACAGGTCCTCGTTTAGTTCGGCAACTGAACCACTCACTCCGCGAAGTATCCTAGCGATCGCGTCGTTTCGCGCGTTCCGGAGCTACGCTGGGCGTAATGACGGCAGTGGATCTCGGGTTTCCTCGCGTCCCCGGTACACGAGGGTCATCTCGCGTGCCCAGGCCCGAGAACCCCCATCTCATCGACACCTTCGGCCGGGTGGCCACCGATCTCCGGGTTTCCCTGACGGATCGGTGCAACCTGCGCTGCACCTACTGCATGCCCGCGGAGGGCCTCGACTGGATGCCGGGTGAACAGGTGCTGTCCGACGACGAGCTGGTCCGGCTCATGCGGATCGCCGTCGAGCAGCTCGGCGTCACCGACATCCGGCTCACCGGCGGCGAACCGCTGCTGCGGGCCGGGCTCGAGGACATCGTCGCGCGGGTCACGGCGTTGTCGCCGCGGCCCCGGCTGTCCATGACCACCAACGGGATCGGGCTCGCGAAGCGCGCGGCCGGGCTCGCGGCGGCCGGGCTGAACCGGATCAACGTCTCGCTCGACACCGTCGACCCCGAGACGTTCGTGAAGATCACCCGGCGCGACCGGCTCTCGCACGTCGTGGCCGGGCTGGCCGCGGCGCGGGACGCCGGGATGACGCCGGTGAAGGTCAACGCCGTGCTGATCCGCGGGCTCAACGAGACCGAGGCCGTGCCGCTGCTGAAGTTCTGCCTCGCCGAGGGCTACCACCTGCGGTTCATCGAGCAGATGCCGCTGGACGCCCAGCACGGCTGGAACCGCGGCGAGATGATCACCGCGGCCCAGATCCTGGAGATGCTCGAAGAGGAGTTCACGCTGTCGCCGTTCCCGGTCGCCCGGGGCGGCGCGCCGGCCGAGCGCTGGCTCGTCGACGGCGGGCCCGGTGACGTCGGCGTGATCGCGTCGGTGACCCGGCCGTTCTGCGCGGCGTGCGAGCGGACGCGGCTGACCGCGGACGGCGCGGTGCGCTCCTGCCTCTTCAGCAACGACGAGACGGATCTGCGCTCCCTCGCGCGCGCGGGCGCGCGCGATGAAGAGATTGCCGACGCCTGGCGCGCGACGATGTGGGGCAAGCTCGCGGGACACGAGATCAACGACGCCGGGTTCGCGCAGCCGATCCGGCCGATGAGCGCGATCGGCGGCTGAGATGTCGGCTTTGACCATCGTGGTGCGGTACTTCGCCTCGGCGCGGGCCGCGGCGGGGGAAGAAGAGGAGAAGGTGCGGCTGCCGGCCGGCGCTCGCGTGTCGGACGCCGTGGCCGAGCTGCGCCGGCTCCACCCGGCCGGCCTGCCGCGGGTCCTGGACGCCGCCAGCTTCCTCCTCGACGGCGTCGCGGTGCGGGACCTCACCCGCCCGCTGACCGACGGCGCGGAACTGGACGTCCTCCCGCCCTTCGCCGGCGGCTGACCGCCCCGCGGCTGTGCCAGAACGGCCGACACGCCGCCGGGCACCCCGCTCAGCCGTGTCGACCTCCCAAACACGCGTGTCGACCCTCTAATCACGCGTGTCGACCTCCTGATCACGCGAGCCGACCCTCCAGGTACGCGAGCCGACCCTCTGGGTACGCGAGCCGACCGCCTGGGTACATGAGCCGTCCGTCGGGGTGCGCGAGTTCGTCCTCTCTATATGCGGACCCGCCGTTCGAGTACGGCAGCCGACCGCTCGGCGAAGCCGTCTGCGGCCTTCGGCGTGGCGCGTCACCGGATCCGGGTTGTTCGCGAGAAGCTGATCGCGTCCCGCCGCAACGCCATCCGGTGACCCGTTTCGCCTGGTCCGTCGCGGTGCGTTGCCCCACCTGGGCGCCGGCACCGGCTGGAGTCGCTCCAGGGGCGGCTCCAAACCCCACGAAGAGGTGGGACTACTGTGACTCAAGGGGTACGTGAGGCGCAGTTGTCAAGTCTGGCGTACTCCCGCGAGCAGTCATAAGATGCGCGCTTCAATCGCGGCCAAGGCGTCGCGAACGGTCCATTCACCGCGCAAAACACGTGATGCAAGCCTCACGATCCGTGTTTTATCTCGACTAGGAAACGGCCAGATAACGGCCCGCTGACCAGCGCAAACACCGGTATCGATAGGGGTTGCGTGTCGTTACTGTGACGTAGGTCACGCCCCGAATAATTTCCGATCACGGCTCTCGTTACGTACCGTCGCTTTTCGGTTGGCCCCGACCAACCAGCACGACCGGGAATCCGTAGCGCCTAGCCCTGTCCGACGGATCCCCGGACCCATACCCCGAGCGAAAGCATTTCCGGACAGGGACGAGGGGACGAAGAAGACGCGTCGTGCGTCGGACTCGTCTGCCGGCCTGAGACGGCCGGCGCCAGGACCCCGATCCTGACCCTCAGCACCGGCTCGTAGGCGCAGGGAGCGAGATACACTCAGATGTCTTACCGAGGCAAGCACCGCAAGATGTCCGCTGCCACCCGCACCGTCGCTCGCGTCGCCATCGCGGGCATTGCGGTCGGCGCGCCCCTCGCGATCGCCGCGACCCCCGCGTCGGCGACCAACTGGGACGCCATCGCGCAGTGTGAGAGCAGCGGCAACTGGAACACCAACACCGGCAACGGCTACTACGGCGGCCTGCAGTTCTCGCAGAGCACGTGGAAGGCCTACGGCGGCACCGGCAGCGCGGCGAACGCTTCGCGCGAGCAGCAGATCGCCGTCGCCGAGCGCGTCCTGCAGGGTCAGGGCATCGGCGCGTGGCCGGTCTGCGGCAAGAAGGGCGGCGGCTCGTCGGCCCCGAAGGCCACCCACAAGACGACCACCAAGCAGTCGGCGCCGACGAAGAAGACCACGACCGCCCCGAAGAAGGCGGCCGCGGCTCCGGCCCCGGCGGCGACCGGTGTGGCCAGCTCCAACCCGGCCGGTGACTACACCGTCGTGGCGGGCGACACGCTGTCGAAGATCGCCAAGCAGTTCAACGTCCAGGGCGGCTACCAGAAGCTGCAGGACCTGAACGCGAAGTACATCCCGAACGCGGACCTGATCCTCGTCGGGCAGAAGATCGCCACCAAGTGACGATCGCGCAGTGATGCGTAGGTCCGGCCTCGAGCCGTGACAGCACGAGCCCTCCACCGCCAATCCCCCGGGCGGTGGAGGGCTCGCGCGCATCCGGCGTGCGGCTGAGTTCGCGCCGCGCCGGGTGCCGCTTCGGAAGTCCCTCAATGCGACATTCACGGCTTGGGCGCTGAGGCCCGCAGGACCTGACCGTCACGTGCACGGGCGTCCGTTACGGGGCTTTCGCGGCATCATCACGCGAGGCGCCCCGCCGCGCCCGCCCTGAGCCGCCGTACGCGGGCTACAGCCCCGCGCAGCCGTCAGGACGCCGACGCGCCCGCCAGCCCCTCCTGGGCCCTTTCAGAGCGCGCGGATCCTCTCCGCCTCCTCCAGCTGCATCCGCTCACCCCGGCGCAGCACCTCGACCACGAGCGCCAGCTGCTCCGGCGTGTAGTCCTCCAGGATCGCCCGGCCCGCCCGCTCGATCGGCGCGTAGATCTGCTCCAGCCGCTTCGCCGCCTCCGGGGTCAGCTCCACCACCGCCCGGCGGCGATCGTCCGTCGCGGTCCGGCGGGTCAGGTGCCCGGCGTGCGTCAGCCGCTGGATCGCCGTCGTCGTGGCCGCCGGGCTCAGGTGCGCCTGGGTGGCCAGCGCGCCCGCCGTCAACGTTCCCGCCGCCGCGACCAGGCCGATGATCCGCAGGTCCGTCCGGTTCACCCCGAACGCCGCCGCCGCGGCTTCGTCCACGACGTCGCCCGCCGCGCCGGAGGCCGCCGCGGCCTGGGTCGCCTCCGTGACCAGAGATTGCTTCGACACTCGAAAGAGCCTACCGTGAGGGCGAATACTTCGGTAGTCGAAAGGATTGTGCCGTGACGACTCACCCCGCCCTGCCTCGCTGGCTCCGCCCCGCCAACCGGTTCGTCCGCCTGCTGACCCGCCTGGGGCTGCGCCTCGGCACCATCCACGTCCTGACCGTCCCCGGCCGCCGGTCGGGGGCGCCCCGGCCCACGCCGGTCTCGCCGCTGACCGTCGACGGTCGGCGCTACGTCGTCGCCGGCGTTCCCGAAGGCGATTGGGCGCGGAACGTCCGCGCCGCCGGGCGGGGCGAGCTCGCCCACGGACGCCGGAAACAAGCCGTGACGCTCGAAGAGGTCGGCGACCACGACGTCCGCGCGCGGGTCATGCGCGCCTTCCCGCGCGAAGTGCCGCACGGGGTGCCGATGTTCGTCAAGCTGGGCCTCGTCGCCAAGGCCGATCCGGACGAGTTCGCCGCGGCCGCCGACCGCGTCGCCGTCTTCCGGGTTACGGCGAGTTGACCCACTCGTCCGTGCCGTCGGTGAAGTGCTGGTGCTTCCAGACCGGCAGCCGCGCCTTGACCTCGTCCACCAGGTCGGAGCACGCCGAGAACGCCTGGCCGCGGTGCTCCGCCGCCACCGCGCACGCCAGCGCCACGTCGCCGATCGCCAGATGACCGACGCGGTGGCTCACCGCCACCGCCCGGACGCCGGTCCACCGGGCCGCCAAGCCGGCCACGACCTCGGCGATCACGTCGCCCGCGCTCGGGTGACCCTCGTACGTCAGGTCGCGCACGCCCTTGCCGCCGTCGTGGTCGCGGACCACCCCGGCGAACGTCACCACCGCGCCCGCCGCGTCGTCCTCGACCAGCCGGGCGTGCTCCTCGACCGACAGCGGTTCCTCGGTCACCAGCGCCCGCACGACGCGCACCGAAGGCGCCGAAGCGGCGGGACGCGGGTGGTCGCCGCCGGCCAGCTGGTCGACCGCGTGGTCCAGGATGCCGTCGAGCACGCCCAGGCCGTCCTTCACGCCGCCGCTGGAGCCCGGGAGGTTCACGACCAGGGTCCGGCCCGCGACACCCGCGACCCCGCGCGAGAGCACCGCCGTCGGGACCTTCGGCAGCCCGGCCGCGCGGATCGCGTCCGCGACGCCCGGCAGCTCGTGGTCCAGCAGCGCGCGGGTGACGTCCGGGGTGCGGTCGGTCGGCGAGATGCCGGTGCCGCCGGTGGTGAGCACCACGGCGACGCCGTCGGCCAGCGCGGCCCGCAGCGCGACGCCCACCGGATCGCCGTCCTCGACGACGACCGGCGCCGGCACCTCGTACCCGCGGCCGGCCAGCCAGGCGACGATCACCGGGCCCGTCTTGTCTTCGTAGACGCCCTTCGCGGCGCGGTTGGACGCCACGATCACGCGTGCGGTGCGCTTCACGGCCGCTCCCAGGTCCCGGTCTTGCCGCCGTCCTTGCGGAGCAGGCGGACGTCGTCCAGTGTCGCCGCCGGGTCGACGGCCTTGATCATGTCGTGCAGGGTGAGCCCGGCGACCGCGACCGCCGTCAGCGCCTCCATCTCGACGCCGGTGACGTCGGTGGTCTTCGCCGTCGCGCGGATGCCGACCTCGGCCTCGCCGAGGGTGAACTCGACCTTGACCCCGGACAGCGCGATCTGGTGGCACAGCGGGATGAGCTCGGGCACCCGCTTGGCACCCATGATCCCGGCGATGCGGGCGGTGGCGAGGGCGTCGCCCTTGGGGAGGCCGTCGGTGGCAAGCAGCCGGAGCACCTCGGCGGTGGTCCGCACGGTGCCGGCCGCGAGCGCGGTGCGCGCGGTGGCGGTCTTGCCGGAGACGTCGACCATCCGGGCGGCGCCGGTCTCGTCGACGTGGCTGAGTTCACTCACCAGCCGAGGCTACTTCCGCACGGTCGCGCCCGGCCCGCGGCCTCCGCCGACGTACCCGGAACCGGACCCGCTCACCGCTCGGCGCGCACGGCCTTCCGCACGGCCTCGGCGACCGCCGGCGCCACGGCGCTGTCGAACACGCTCGGCACGATGAACGACGCGTTGAGCTTGCCGTTGTCCACCACGTCGGCGATCGCGTCGGCCGCGGCGAGCAGCATCGTGTCGTCGATGTTGTGCGCGTTCGCGTCCAGCAGGCCGCGGAAGACCCCCGGGAACGCCAGCACGTTGTTGATCTGGTTCGGGAAGTCGCTGCGGCCGGTCGCGACGACGGCCGCGTGCTGCTGCGCCTCGAGCGGGTCGATCTCCGGGTCCGGGTTCGCCAGCGCGAAGACCACCGCGTCGTCCTTCATCGTGGCGACCTGCTCGGCGCCGAACAGGTTGGGCGCCGAGACGCCGATGAAGACGTCCGCTCCGACGAGCGCCTCGTGCAGGGTGCCGCTGACCTGGTCCTTGTTCGTGTGCGACGCGATCCACGTGAGGTTGTCGTCGAGGTTGCCGCGCGCGGAGTGGACGATCCCGTCGATGTCCGCGGCCACGATGTCGCCCGGGTTCTTGCGCAGCAGCAGCCGGATGATCGCCGAGCCGGCCGCGCCGACGCCGCTGACCACGATCTTGCAGTCCTCGATGTTCTTCTTGACCACGCGCAGGGCGTTGCGCAGCGCGGCGACGACCACGATCGCGGTGCCGTGCTGGTCGTCGTGGAACACCGGGATGTCCAGCTGCTCGCGCAGCCGCGCCTCGATCTCGAAGCAGCGCGGCGCGGCGATGTCCTCGAGGTTGATCCCGGCGTACACCGGGGCGAGCGCCTTGACGATCTTGATGATCTCCTCGGTGTCCTGGGTGTCCAGGCAGACCGGCCAGGCGTCGACGTCGGCGAACTTCTTGAACAGCGCCGCCTTGCCCTCCATCACCGGCAGCGCGGCGGCCGGGCCGATGTTGCCGAGACCGAGCACCGCGGAGCCGTCGGTGACGACGGCGACGGTGTTGCGCTTGATGGTCAGCCGGCGCGCGTCCTCGGGGTTCGCGGCGATCGCCTGGCACACGCGGGCGACGCCCGGGGTGTAGGCGCGGGAGAGGTCGTCACGGTTGCGGAGCGCGACCTTGGGCGTGACCTCGATCTTGCCGCCGAGGTGGATCAGGAACGTCCGGTCGGAGACCTTGCGGACCTTGACGCCGGGCAGCGAGTCGAGCGCCTGGGTGATGTCGTTCGCGTGGTTCTCCGACAGCGCGTTGGCGCTGATGTCGACCACGATCGAGTCGGAGTGGGACTCGACGACGTCGAACGCGGTCAGCACGCCGCCGACGCGCCCGACGGCCGTGGTGAGGTCACCGGCCGCGCTGGACGAGGCCGGGGCCTCGACCCGGACGGTGATCGAATATCCGGGACCGGGAACCGGCATGGCGCTTACCCCCGCGTGGGAAAGGTGGGTTGGGACGGGAGCGAACCTACTCCCGTGACCGTCCTCACCAGCCCCCGATACCGGTACTGACCAGTAGCAACGGGGTCAGCGGTTGATCTCGGTCTCCGGGTGCACGTAGGGCACCGAGTCGAGCGGGAAGGTGATGTCACCGAACGGCGACAGCGAGCCCTGGCGGTCGGACGCAAGCTCGGTCACGGGGTGCTCGCCCGCCTCGCCCGGCCAGGTCGGGTCGACGCCCTTGTGCTTCTTCTCACCCTTGGCCACAACGTCCTCCACAGTCGTGCTCGATCCTGTGCCATCCGGGGCTTCGCCCCGGCCGGGGACTCCGCCACCGGACCCCCGAAAATCTCTCGGGCCCCAGTCTGCCTCAGCCCGGGCAGCCTGTCGCAACCGCCCGGTATCCTGGCTTTCTATGCCCGCGACCTCCTTGGCGGACTGGCTGCGTGCGGAGTCCGACGCCGCCCTCGAAGAGCTGCTCCGCACTCGTCGCGACCTGTCCACGCCCCCGCCGTCCGACAGCACCGTGCTCGCCACCCGGGCCGGCACGCCGGGCTCCGTCGCGCGCGCCTGTGAAGACCTCGACACCGTCACCCTCGCCGTGCTCGAAGCGTGCCTGCTGGCCGGCGCGGACCGCGACCCGGTGCCGGTCGCCGAGGTCACGGACCTCGTCGGCACCGACATCACCGCGCAGCTGGCCCGGCTGCGCGCCCGGGCGCTGGCCTGGGGCCCGGACGACGCGCTGCGCGTGCCGCCCGCGGTCCGGGACGCCCTCGGGCCGTTCCCGGCCGGGCTGGGCGCGTCGTCGCCGTCGCTCGACGGCGAGGACCTCGCGGCGCGGCTCGCGGAGCTGTCCGACGACGAGCGTGGCGTGCTGAGCGCCCTCGCCGCGGGCCCGCCGATCGGCCGGACCCGCGATGCCGGGCACGACACTTCGCTCGAAAAGGCCAAGACACCCGTGCAGAAGCTGCTGGCCCGCGGGCTGCTGCTGCGGCGCGACGACCAGACCGTCGAACTCCCGCGCGAGCTGGGGGTCGCGGTCCGCGGCGGGGTCTTCGCCCCGGGCACGCTCACCGAGCCCGAGCTGCCGCTGCACCCGCACCGTTCGTCCACTTTGGACGAAGCCGCGGCCGGTGAGGCGATGGAGTTCCTGCGCCACACCGAATCCCTGCTGCGGTCGTGGTCCGCGGCCCCGCCGCCGGTGCTCAAGTCGGGCGGCCTCGGCGTGCGCGAGCTGAAGAAGCTGGCCAAGGACCTCGAGATCGACGAGCCGCAGGCGATCCTGCTGGCCGAGCTCGCCGTGGGCGCCGGGCTCGTCGCGGACAGCGAGACGACCGCGCCCGAGTGGGTGCCGACGACGCTGACCGATTCGTGGCTCGCGTCGCCGACCGCGCAGCGGTGGATGACGCTGGCCCAGGCGTGGCTGGAACTGCCGCGGCTGCCGGGGATGGCCGGCGGGCGCGACGCCAAGGACAAGCCGATCGCGCCGCTGTCGGAGGAGCTGCGCCGCCCGCTGGCGCCGGTCGCGCGGCGGCGGGTCCTGGCCGCGCTGGCCGACCTGCCCCCGGGTGCGGGCGTCAAGAGCGTCGACGAGCTCGTCGCGGTGCTGGCTTGGCGCGCCCCGCGGCGCGGCGGGCGGCTGCGGGACGAGACCGTCCGCTGGACGATGTCCGAGGCGTCGGCGCTGGGGATCGTCGGGCTCGGCGGCCTCACGACGGCGACGCGGGCGCTGCTCGCCGACGACCGGCCGGGCGCGGTCGAGGCGATCTCGGACGCGCTGCCCGCGCCGGTGGACCACGTGCTGCTGCAGGCCGACCTGACGGTCGTCGCGCCCGGGCCACTGGAACCGGAGCTGGCGGCGGAGATGGCCGCGGTGGCGGACGTGGAGTCGGCCGGCCACGCGACGGTCTACCGGATCACCGAGACGTCGGTCCGGCGCGCGCTGGACACCGGCCGCACGGCCGACGAGCTGCACGCGCTGTTCAAGAAGAAGTCGGCGACCCCGGTGCCGCAGTCGCTGAGCTACCTGGTCGACGACGTCGCCCGGCGGCACGGCCGGCTGCGCGGCGGCGTCGCGGCGTCCTTCCTGCGGTGTGACGACGAGGCGTTGCTGGCGGAGGTGCTGGCCCACCCGGTCGCGGCGGAGCACGCGCTGCGGCTGATCGCGCCGACCGTCGTGATCAGCCCGGACCCGCTGCACGAGGTCCTCGCCGGCCTGCGCGCGGCCGGGTTCGCACCGGCGGCGGAGGGGCCGGACGGCCGGGTCGTCGACATCCGGCCGGGCGGGCGCCGGCTGCCGGCGAAGGCCCGGGCCGCGCGGCGCGGGCCGGGTGAGCAGGCCGTGCTGACGTCCGACCAGGCGGTCCGGATCATCTCCAACCTGCGGGCGGGCGACGCCGCGTCCGCCCGGCGCCGGGGGTCCGCGGTGCGGGCGCCGGTCGGCGGCGGGGCGGACACGTCCGCGACGCTGGAGCTGCTGTCACGGGCGACGCTGGAACGGCGTGAGGTCTGGATCGGCTTCGTCGACTCGCGCGGGACCGCCAGCCAGCGGGTCGTGCGGCCCGTGCGCGTCGGCGGCGGAATCCTCGAAGGCGACGACAACCAGCGGTACTCGCTGCACCGGATCACCTCGGCCGCGCTGGTGGAGGAGTGACCCCCGGGGTTCCGGCAAAGTCACCCAGCCTGGCTGCCCCCGGCGCAGGCCGCGGGCGCGGCGCCCTGAACAAAGGATCCGGCTGCGGCGGTCGAGGCGGGCCTTGCCGAGGCGGAGGCGACACCGGACTGGGGGCGCGGACGAGTGGGCGGGGATCCGTTGTGCGGTAGCGGTGGAAGCCAGGTGGCTGAACCCGCGACTTTGCCGGAACCCTGCCCTCCGGGGATCGGTGAATCGCCGACGGAACGCCCGGCCACGTGGTAAGCCTGGTTCGCCGGATCTTCGCCGAACCTGGGAGGGACCATGAAGTGGGGAACACGCGTGACCGCGCTGGCGGCGGCGACAGCCGTCGCCGGGCTGGGGTTCGCCGGGGCGGCTGAGGCGATCGGACCGCCCGTCTACACCAAGTACGACGTCAACGGCACCACGCACCTCGCCAAGCCGAACGCCGACGTCACCCTCGGACCGGGGATCGCCGAGCTGTACACCGACATCGGGCCGTACTCGTTCTCCGGCACGATCACGCTGCCGCCGGTGACGATCACTCGCGCCGTGCCGGGCGTGGGAACCGTCAGCGGCAAGCTCACCCTGGGACCGGGCGCCGTCACGGGACAGGCTTTCGGCGGGTTCACCGCCACCGCGAAGTGGGCGGTGAAGGTCTTGGACGTCACCGTGAACGGCGCACCGCACGACGTCGGCCCGGCGTGCGGCACCGCCGAGCCGGTCACCACCGAGATCACGTCGGCCGACTGGCAGCTCGACAAGGGCGGCCACCTGACTTCGACGTACTCGATCGGGGCGTTCGCGAACTGCGGGTCGGCGACGGCGCTCGTCAACGCGGCCGTGCCCGGCCCGGGTAACACCCTCGCGCTCGATCTCACCTGGCCCAAGGCCTGACGGACGCGGGGCCGGGGACCACCTCGGCCCCGCCCGCGCGAGAGCTCAGAGCGCCCGGAGGCCGGCCAGGACCCGTTCCATGAAGTCGCGGGACGAGCGGTCCCCGAGGATCAGCTCGGTCTGGTGGATCAGCACCAGCCCGATGTCGGCCATGTCGCCGACCAGTACCTTCACCACGCCCAGGGGCAGCCGCAGGTGGGCGGCGATCTCGGCCACCGACCGCGTGTCCAGGCACAGGTCGCAGATCCGGCGGTGCTCGACCGAGCGCACGCCGCGGTACCGGCGCCCGTCGTCGGACGTCGAGACCAGCGCCTCCAGCGCCAGGTTGTGGTCGGACCGCGTGCGACCGCCGGTGCGCGTGTACGGGCGCACCCGGGAGCCCACCGAAGCGGCCGGCGAGGGGCTCAGGACGCGGGCCGGCGGCTCCTCCCACGGCTCCGGCCGCGGGATCCAGCGGGTCTCCGGGTCCGGCGGGGGCGTCCAGCCGGTCCGCGGGTCGATCGGCGGAGCCCACGAAGGCGGGGGCGCCGCCTGGGGTCTGGACACCGGGGGTCTCGGCGCCGGCGGCCGGGGCGGCGGGGGTGCCGGCGGGCGCGGCTGGACCGGCGGCCGGGGCGGGGCCGGCGGGCGCGCGCCGCGCGGAGGCGTCCACGCCGGCTCGAGCGGCGGGGGCTCCGGCTCGTACGTCTCCTCGTCCTGCCACTCCGGCTCGACGGGGTCGTAGCTGCCGTCGTAACCCTCGTCGAAGTCGGACGACGGGCCCCACTCGCGGGTGTCCTCGTCGGTGTAGCCCTGCGGATCCGGCTGGGGCCGCGCCGGCTTGCGCTTGGGCATGATCATCGACAGCGTCGACATGTCGAACTTGCTGGGCGAATCGAAACCCTCGCGCTCGGTACCGCGGTGCAGTGCGTCCCAGCCGCTGGAGTCCGGATCGTCGAATCCCGAAATCCTCATCGTGTCCTACCCACGCACGCCGCCCTGGAGCTGGGCGCGCAGCTCGGGGGTGATCTGCTGGCCGACCCGCTCGACGAGCAGCGTCATCTCGTACGCGACGGTGCCGATGTCGCACGTCGGCGCGGCCAGCACCGCCAGCGACGAACCGTCCGAAACGGACATGAGGAACAGGTAGCCGCGCTCCATCTCGACCACGGTCTGGTTGACGCCGCCCGCTTCGAAGCAGCGCGCGGCCCCGAACGTCAGGCTGATCAGCCCGGACGCGACCGCGGACAGCTGCTCGGCGCGCTCCTGGGGCAGCCCTTCGGACGGCGCCAGGAGGAGGCCGTCGGCGGACACCAGAACGGCGTGCGCGGCGCCGGGTACCCGGCGCACGAAGTCCGTGATGAGCCAGCCGAACGATCCCTGGCCGGATGCCGTCACTACTGCCCCTCCTTGCTCCTGCGGCGCCGCGAGCCGCACCCCGGAGTGGCGGGCACGGCCCACGCTCAAGCGTATTCGCCCTGCCGGCGGTGTCGAGTCGATCGCCGGCCGGCCGCTGCGCACCCTACGTGTGCGCGCGACCGCGCTCCGCGCCGGCCCGGTCCGGACGGCGCGTGCGGGGCCTCCTCCGCGGCCCGCCGAAGCGGGGTGTCCGCGCAGGTCAGCCGGGTGGACCGCCGTCCGCGCCGGCGATGCCACCCTCGACGGTACCGAACCGCGGCGGCCGTCCCGTCCTCCGGACGGCGGCAGCGCTCCCCGAAGTGGGTGAAGCCCGTGGAGTTCACCCCAACGGCGGCATCCGGTCCGGATCAGCACCCTCAGCCCGCGCGCAGGGCCGAATCGTGCGCGATCGCGTGCTGGACGACGGAGATCAGCACCTGCTTGGCGGAGTCGCGCTCACGCGCGTCGCACGCCATGATCGGGACCGACGGCGCGATGGTGAGCGCGTGCCGGACGTCCTCGATCTGGTGGTGCAGAAGCCGGTCGAAGCAGTTGATGGCCACGACGTAGGGCAGCTTCCGGTTCTCGAAGAAGTCGATCGACGGGAACGCGTCGGCGAGCCGCCGCGTGTCCACCAGCACGACCGCCCCGATGGCACCGACCGCGAGGTCGTCCCACATGAACCAGAACCGGTGCTGACCAGGGGTGCCGAAGACGTACAGCACCAGGTCCGAGTCCAGCGAGATGCGCCCGAAGTCCATCGCCACGGTCGTGGTGGTCTTGTTCGGCGTCGCCGAGGTGTCGTCGTGTCCGACGCTGGCCTCGGTCATCATGGCCTCGGTGGTCAGCGGGTCGATCTCCGAGATCGCCCCGACCATCGTTGTCTTCCCCGAACCGAACCCGCCGGCGACCACGATCTTGGCCGACGAGGTCGGACCCGTCACCTGCGGCGCGTTCGCGTCGGAGTCAAATTCTCCGAAGCCCACTGAGCACCCTTTCCATGAACTCGATACTCGGCCGGTCGCCCACGGTCGTGTTGGTGGAGTGCACCAGCACCAGCCCGAGACCCGCCACGTCACCAATCAACACCCGCACCACACCGAGTGGCAGCCGCAGCAGCGCCGCCACCTCGGCCACCGACCGGGTGTCGAGGCACAGGTCGCAGATCGACCGGTGCTCGGGCACCCGGACCCGGTCGAGCATCCGGCCCTGATCACTGGTCGAGATCAGCGCCTCGATCGCCAGGTCGAGGGTCGCCTTCGTCCGGCCCCGGGTCCGGAAGTACGGCCGGACCAGGCCCGACGTCTCCATCTCGGTCGGCGCCGGCTCGTCGACGTACTCCTGGTGGGCCTGCCGCGGCAGCGCCGCGGCCAGCTCGCCGGAGTCCGGTCCTGCCGAATAGTCGCGATCGTTGCTGTACGCGGCGAAGTCGTGCGCGTCGTACAGCGGCCCGCTCGACCCGCCGAACAGCTCCGCTCCCGGGCCGCCCAGCAGCCGGTCGCGGTATTCGCCGCTGCCGGGCTGGATCGGCCGGATCGGTTCCTGACCGGCGTTGCTGTCGGTCAGCCAGTTCGGTGGTTCGCGCACGGGGTCGTTGTCGGACGCCTGCACCCGGCGTGACCGCCACTCGCGGTCGACCCGTTCCCGGAACGACTGCCAGTCCTCCCGGCCGTCGTCCGAATGTTCGGACCACCCGCCGGAGAAGTCGTCACCGAGCCGGCCCTCGCCCCTCAAGCGCCCGTCGTCCACGGCTCTCTCCTCGGTTCCCGGGTCCTCAGCGGCGGACTGCCGAGCCCTGCAGCTGGGCCCGCATCTCCGGAGTCAGCTGTTGACCGACCCGTTCCACCAGCAGGGTCATCTCGTAGACGACCAGGCCGATGTCACTCTCCGGCGAACCCAGCACCGCAAGACAAGAACCGTCGGAAACCGACATGAGGAAGAGGAAGCCGTTGGCCATCTCGACGACGGTCTGCGCGACCGTCCCGCCTTCGAACACCTTGGCCGCACCGCGCGCGAGGCTCGTGAGCCCCGACGCCACCGCCGCCAGCTGGTCCGCCCGGTCCTTCGGCAGGCCACGCGAGGCCGCGAGGAGCAGGCCGTCGGCCGACACCACGACCGCGTGGGCCGCGCCGGGCACCCGGTGCACGAAATCCGTGATCAGCCAAGCGAAGCTGCCGGCATTGTTCGCCTTGGCATGCGCCTGGCCGTTCGGCTGCGCGGAGCCACCCGGCTGCATTGCACCCGCCCGTGTCACTTTCACTCCTCACTGCTGTCTGTGGTGTTGCCACGCCCCGGAACCCTGCTGCTTTCCAGCTGTTCTTCGGCCGGGAGCTCCTTCAACGCGTGCCGGCCCGAGGTGTAGCCCCGCTGGAAGCTTGCCATCCTGCTCCGCGCCGCGGACGCCGAGCGGGTGATCGCACCCTTTCCGGGCATGCCCGCGGTGTTGTCCGCGAAGTTGTTCTGCGCCGGTCCGTCGGCCGAAGGACTGTTGATCGACCCCGGCACCAGGTACGCGTTCGGGACGCGCTTGGGCAGCCCGGCCGTGGTGATCTCCTCGTTCTTGGCCTCCAGGAGCGACTGAGCCTTCTGCCAGCCGTCGTCGGAGGCGCTGTGCCAGCCGTCGTCGGGCGGGAGGAGCGGGTGCCGGGTCGCCGCGGTCGGCAGGAGCTCGTCCGCGACCGGCTCGCGCTCGTGGCGCCTGCTGACGGGCTCGGCGACGACGGTCCGCTCCGCCACCGGCTCGTCGGAGCCGGTGAGCGGCGGGAGGTTCGGGTCTTCACCCTCGCTCTGCGCCGGCACCGGATCGGCCGTCGCTTCGTCGCCTTCACTGAACCAGCGTGACAGCACCGACTGGTAGATCGGCAGCCGCCGGGTGGGTACATCGTCTTCGAGGGCCGACGAACCGACGTCCTCCGCGCGCGGCGGGGGCGGAGGCGGCTCCTCGGGCGGGACGTACTTCGGCTCGCGCTTCGGCAGGACCAGCGGCGCGAACTGCGTGTCGTTCGCCCTCGAGCTGGCGCCCTCACCGTTCGTCGACGGTGTCAGCGGTGCGAGGTCCTCGGCGGTCGGCCAGGCCGGCGCCTCGGGCTTCGGCAGCTCGGGCGACAGGAACGGGCCCGCCGCGCGGCCGCCGCTGACCAGGTCGTCGAGGCTGATCGGCTGGTCGAGCGGGACCAGCCCGCCCTGCTTCGCCACCGGTTCGTGCGCCGGCGGAGGCGGGGGCGGGGGCGGCGGTGCCGACGGCGGGACCGGCGTGTGCGCCTGCGTCTGGTCGTAGTCCGAACGCGCGGCCGGGATCGGGATGCTCGGCATCGACATCGACGTCTCGGACCGGTTCGGCGGCAGCGGGGTCTGCCGCGGCATGCCCGGGCGGAGCGGGGTGAGCAGCTCGGCCGGGACGACGACGCGGGCGATCACGCCACCCTCGATGTCCTCGTTCTCGCGCAGCCGCACCTCGATGCCGTGGCGCTTGGCCAGCCGCGAGACCACGTACAGGCCCATCCGGCGGGTCACCGACACGTCCAGGTCCGGCGGGTCGGCCAGGCGCGCGTTGACCTCGGCCAGCCGCTCCTCGCTCATGCCGACACCGTGGTCGGTGACCTGGATGGCCAGCGCCTTGCGGCGGGTCACCACGGCCCGCACGATGACCTTCGTCTCCGGCTCGGAGAAGTAGGTCGCGTTGTCGAGCAGCTCCGCGAGGACGTGCACGAGGTCGTGGATCGCCAGGCCCTGGACCGCGACGTCGGGCACGATGCCGACCTCGATCCGGGCGTACTGCTCGATCTCGGACACCGCGGCGCCGATGACGTCGGCGGCGGGCACCGGCTTGGGCACGGACTTGGCCAGGCCGGCGCCGGAGAGCACCAGCAGGGACTCACCGTTGCGCCGCAGCCGGGTGGCCAGGTGGTCGAGCTCGAACAGGCTCGCCAAGTGGTCCGGGTCCTGCTCGTCGGCCTCGAGGCGGTCGATGACGCCGAGCTGGCGTTCCACCAGCCGCTGCGACCGCCGGGAAAGGTTCACGAAGATGCCGTTGACGTTCTCGCGCAGGAGGGCCTGCTCGGCGGCCATCTTGACGGCTTGTTCGTGGACGATGTCGAACGACCGCGCGACCTCGCCGATCTCGTCGCGAGAGGTGACGGGGACGGGCTGGACGGCTCGCTTCGAGGCGCCGACCGGGTCCGGGTCGTCGAGGATCGCCTGCACGGTTTCGGGCAGCCGGGTGTACGCGATGTCCAGCGCGCTCTTCCGCAGGACCCGCAGCGGGCGCAGCATCAGGCGGGCGACGACGAGCATCAGCGCGATCGCGGCGGCCAGCGCGGCGAGCACGATGGCACCGCCGACCCAGGCCGAGTTGACCGCCGCCGTGGCGAGGTCGTCGGCGCGGGTCTTGAGCTGGGCCAGCAGGTTCGACTCGACCGCGTGCAGCTTGTCCGCCGAGACGGTGCTGTCCTTGCCGAGCGCCGTGGTGTCGATGCTCGGCGCCTGGTCCAGCTGGGCGAAGGAGAACGCCGCGGTCTGGATCCGGCGGCGGTCGTCGACCTCCGGGCCGGAGTAGGTGTCGTTGTAGAGCTGGCGCTGGTCGTCGTCGGCGTTCGCGAGGAAGGTCGCGACCGAGGCGTCCGCGCTGGAGGCCGACGCGCGCGTCTGGTCCAGGAGGTCGCCGGGGAAGGCCCCCCGGAACGCGGCGATCTGCAGCTCGGCGTCGGAGCGGGTGGTGAACTCCTTGGCCTCGCTGATCGCCTGCGTGCTCGTGCCGAGGCGCAGCACGTCCCGGTCGGTGACCGCGGTGGTCACCTCCCGGCCCAGCTCGATCAGCGCGTCGAGGATGCCGGAGTAGGCGGTCATCACCGTGATGTCGGGCAGGCCGTTCGCGGTGTTGAACGCCGCCCGCAGCGGGCGCAGGGCGTCGAGGCGCTGGATACCGCGGGCGTAGCGGTCCTTGGTCCCCTGGTCGTCGTAGCTGAGCGCCGACGCCGAGTTGCGCAGGTCGGTGACCTCGCGGTCGACCTTGGCGATCTGCGCGTCGAGGCCCGTCTGCAGCAGCGGGTTCGACGACGAGATCCGCGCGACGGCCAGCGAGCGCTCGTTCTGCAGCTCGTGCACCACCGTGGTGACCTTGACCGCGAACGCGACCTGGTCGGCGGTGTGCTGGAACTCGGTCGCTTCCTGGGCGTCGTCGACCACGCGCAGCGTGCCCAGCACGAGCGCCGTCAACGTCGGGATCAGGAGGATCGCGGCCAGCTTGGACCGCAGCCTCCAGTCGCGCATGCCGGCGAACAGCCCGGCTTTCCGGCCCGGAGCATCTCCGGGCGACTGCGCGGGGGGCCCTCCTACCCCCGCGGCGTCTTCGTTCGGCACCGCCGCACCACCATCATCGTTCGTGCTCGTGAAACCCTGGTCGGTCCAGCGCCCGCCAGGGCGCATCGCGTTCTCGTCAGCCACTCGTCAGCACGCTCCCGGCGGTCCGGCTCAACGGCCGATCGGTAGGAGCCCAGCGCGAGACGCTACCCGTACGGGTGAAAAGATCGTCTTCAGTGTCGGCGTTGGGGGTTCCTGAACCCCGTCCAGCCGGACGGAATCGGTTCAGCTCGAGCATCACGGTCCGGTCCCTGCGCTGGTCCTGCATCGGTCTGTTTCTCCGGCCTAGCCCGCCGGCACGGCGGCTGAGCCCGGCCAGGCAGTGGTCTCCGCGGGGGAGTTTCTCTCAGGAAAAGCACAGCGTGCCCTGGTAAACCGGGGATCGACTTGATCGGCCATCCAGGCACTCTCTCTCACTACATCGGAGGTTGATACCTCCCCGCAGGTGCAGAGGGTAGCGAACGCCCGGAGAAGATGTAACCCTCCCGACGCTTCGTGCACGATGTTGCACAGCGTTCGCTCAGCCGGCGCACAGCTGGTGATCTCTTAATCCGGAACTAGGTCCTACGCTGGGTGAACGCTTACGGCGAGTGGAGCAGTGGGTCTAGACCAGAGGCCAAAAGAGTGACGTGTGCCACCCGCTCGGGTATTGATCCCACCCGTTGTGAGCAGGCGGTCACCTTCTCTACAGTGGCCCGCGTACTCCCGAGAATGAGTTACGTACTTCCCCGGGATTCGGTCCACCAACCGTCAATTTTTTCACCCTAGGAGCAGGCCTTGCTTGGAAACGCCATGAGCAGTGGCCGGGTTCGCACTCGCCGCGCCGCGCTCGGGCTCGCCCTCACCGTCGCAGCCGCCACAGCCCTCACCGGCTGCAGTGCGCTCGGCTCGGACGACTCGAACGCCTCGTCGAACGGTGGCGGCCTGGAGAAGTCGAAGATCAAGGTCTCGATCATGCCGACGACCGACCTGGCGCCGTTCTGGCTGGCCCAGGACGGTGGCTACTTCAAGGCCGAAGGTCTCGAGGTCGAGCAGATCATCGCGCCGAGCGGGCAGGCGTCGATGACGAAGGCGATTTCCGGCGAAGCGGACATCGCACTCTCCACCTACACGCCGTTCTTCGTCGCCAAGAGCAAGGGCGCCGCGGACATCCAGCTCGTCGCCGACGGCACGTCGGTGAACGCGAAGAGCAACGCGATCGTGACGGTCCCCAACTCGACGGTCAAGACGGTCAAGGACCTCGAGGGCAAGCGGATCGCGATCACGGCCCTCAACACCGCGTCGGACATCCTCACCAAGTCGGTCATGAAGGACCACGGCGTCGACTCCAGCAAGGTCAACTGGGTCCCGATGCCGCTCCCGAACATGGCGGCGGCGCTGAAGGACAACCAGGTGGACGCGGCCTACATGCCGGAACCGCAGCTTTCGCAGGCGGCGAAGCTCGTCGGCGCGACGCCGGTCATCGACATCAACACCGGCGCCAGCCAGGACTTCCCGCTGACCGGCTACGGCTCGACGGCGAAGTGGGTCCAGGCGAACCCGAAGACCCTCGCGGCCTTCCAGCGCGCGATGAAGAAGGCCACCCTCGACGCGATCAACGACCGCGCGAAGGTCGAGCCGCTGCTGGTGAAGTACGCGAAGATCGACGAGGACACGGCCAAGCTGCTCACCCTGCCGGGTTACGGCTCCACCCTGGACGCCCGGCGCCTCCAGCGGGTGCCCGACCTGCTGCTCCAGATGGGTGTCATCACCAGCAAGGTCGACGCCGCCTCGATGATCGCGCCGCAGGCGACCAGCTGACGTGAAGAAACTGCTCCGCGGCCTGGCCGGTCTGGTCGGCTTCCTCCTGTTCTGGGAGGTCGTCGTCCAGGTCGGCCTGGTCAGTAAGACGTTCATCCCGCCGCCGAGCGTCGTCCTGGTCACCGTCGGGGACCTGCTGGGCGACGCCGACTTCATCCGCGACGTCATCGCGACCATGCTCGCCTGGCTGATCGCCATCCTCATCGCGATCGCCGTCGGCGTGCCCGCCGGGCTGCTGCTGGGGAGCGTCCCGGTGCTGCGCACCGCCACCGCCGCGATCGTCGAATTCCTCCGCCCGATCCCGGTCACCGCGCTCGTGCCGCTGGTGCTGCTGGTGATCGGCTCCGGCCCCGACGCGAAGATCACCCTCGCGGTGTACGCCTCGCTGTGGCCGATCATGTTCAACACCATCTACGGCATGGGCGAGATCGACCCGGTGCTGATGGAGACCGCGCGCGCGTGCGGGACCAGCCGGTTCCGCATCCTGTCGTCGGTCGCGCTGCCGCAGACCGCGCCGTTCGTCTTCACCGGCATCCGGCTGTCGGCGACCATCGCGCTGATCGCCGTCGTCAGCGTGGAGTTCCTGGCCGGTTCCGAAGTGGGACTCGGCAACTTCATCCTCGTCGCCAGCACCGGTTCGGTCCGGTTCGACCTGGTCCTGGCCGGTACCGTGGTCGCCGGGGTACTGGGGTACCTGATCAACGAAGGACTCGAGCTGGTGGGCAAGCGGCTGTTCCGCTGGAGCAGCGTCGACCGGGAGGCGATCGCGTGAGCACGGCGACTCTTTCCGGCCGGGTGGGCCGCCGGGCCGCCCGCGGTGCCGCCACCGTCGTCCGCAACTGGCTGCTCTTCGCGATCCTCGTGGTGGGCTGGGAGTTCGCCGCCCGCGCCGGCGGCAGCAAGTTCTTCCCGCCGCCGACGGAGATCGCGGCCGCCGCCGGGAAGCTGTGGTTCACCGGCCCCGCGTCGCACCTCTTCCTCACCGACGCCGTCTTCGACAACGTCTTCCCCAGCCTCGGCCGGATGCTCGGCGGCTGGGCGCTGGCCGCGGTCGTCGGTATCGCGCTGGGCCTGCTGGTCGGCCGGTCCGCGACGGCGATGGAGTACCTCGGCCCGCTGTTCGCGTTCTTCCGCTCGATCCCGCCGCCCACGCTGATCCCGGTGTTCGCGGTGCTGTTCGGCCTGAGCTCGGGCATGCAGATCGGGTCGATCATCTTCGGCGCGATCTGGCCGGTGCTGCTCAACGCGGTCGACGGCGTCCGCTCGGTCGACCAGGTGAAGGTGGAGACCTCGCGGTCCTTCCGCACGCCGAAGCGGTACTGGGTGGCGATGGTGGTGCTGCCCGCGGCGGCGCCGAAGATCTTCGCCGGGCTGCGGGTGAGCCTGTCGATCTCGCTGCTGCTGATGGTCGTCTCCGAGCTCGTCGGTGCGTACAACGGCATCGGGCGGGCGCTGATGAACGCCCAGCAGGACTTCGACTTCCCGCAGATGTGGTCGTGGCTGGTGCTGCTCGGCATCCTCGGCTACGTCTTCAACACGATCTTCCTGGCCGCGGAACGGCGGGTGCTGGCCTGGCAGCCGACCCGTCTCGGCCGCGACTGACGCGCGAAAGGCCTCTCCCATGTCAACCATGCTCGAAGTGTCCGGCCTCAGCCACCGCTACGGCTCGGGCGCGAAGGCGCACACCGCGGTGAACGACCTGTCGTTCACCGTCGAAGCCGGGCAGCTGGCCAGCATCGTCGGCCCGTCGGGCTGCGGGAAGTCGACCCTGCTGCGCTGCGTCGCCGGGCTGACCCCGCCGACCGAGGGCACGGTGAGCCTGCACGGCGACCGCGTCTCGGGCGTGCCGGACGACCTCGCCGTGGTGTTCCAGGACTACAGCCGTTCGCTCTTCCCGTGGCTGTCCGTGCAGAAGAACGTCGAGTTCCCGCTGCGCTGGCGGTCGATCTCCCGCGCGGAACGGCGTTCACGGGCGGCCGAGGCGCTGGAGCAGGTCGGGTTGTCCGCGGTGGGCGGCAAGTTCCCGTGGCAGCTGTCGGGCGGCATGCAGCAGCGGGTGTCGATCGCCCGCGCGCTGGCCAGCCGGCCGTCGCTGCTGCTGATGGACGAGCCGTTCGCGTCGGTCGACGCGCAGACGCGGTTCGAGCTCGAAGACCTGACCCGGCGCGTGCAGCGTGAGCAGGGCAGCACGATCCTGGTCGTCACGCACGACATCGACGAGAGCGTCTACCTGTCCGACCGGGTGCTGGTGCTGTCGAAGTCGCCGGCCTCGATCGTGGCGGACCTGCCCGTCGGCCTGCCGGCCGAGCGCAACCAGATCACCACCCGCGAGTCGGCGGAGTTCGTGACGCTGCGCGGCGAAGTGGCGCGGCTGCTGCACGGCGGTACTCCCGCTTCGCCGGAGCCGGCGGCCGCCGCCGCGGCCGCGTCGGACGCCGCCGAATGGGAGCTGGCCGAGGGGGCCAAGAACGTGACGAGGTCCAAGACCGGGAGCTGACGACCGCGAGAGCGTGGGGAAAACCGACGTCTCGGCGATGGTGGTGCGTCAGCGGTCCGCGGAGTCCGGGAACACGTAGTGCCGGTCGGTGCCCCGGTCGAACAGCCACCACTGCTCGACCGGGCCCGCGCAGGCGGGCAGCACCTCGATGACGACACCGTCGCCGAGCTGGAGGCGGAACCGCCCGGCCGGACCGGATTCCGCGCTCTCCACGAAGTAGCCGACGGCCTCGAACCGGTCGGTCAGCCGGCGCGCCTTGCGTTCGAACATCATGGTGCGGTCGCGGAAGGCTCTTCGGTTGTCGACAAGTCAGTAGATCTTCGTGTCCGACGGGGTGACTCGGATGTGCACCAGCGTCGGGCGCTTGTCGTCCAGCGCCGCCGTCAGGCCCGGGACCAGGCCCGACGGCTCGGTGATCGTCACGCCCTGGCAGCCCATGCTCGCCGCCAGCGCCGCGAAGTCGATGCCACCCAGCTGGGTGCCGGGGATCTTCTCGCCGCCGATCGCGTCGCCGAGGATGCGGACCGCCGCGTACTCCGTGTTGTCCATGATCAGGATCGTCACCGGGAGGTCCTGGCGCGCGGCCGTCCAGAGGGCCTGGATGCCGTACATGCTGGAGCCGTCGCCGACCACGCCGACGACCTTGCGGTCCGGCCGGGCGAGCGCCGCGCCGACCGCGCCCGGGACGCCGTAGCCGAGCGTGCCACTGGCCATCGTCAGGAAGCCGGTGTCGGTCTCGGTGATCGGCAGGTGGTCGTGCAGCACGCCGCGGTGGCTGGGCGTCTCCTCGACGACGATCGCGTTGTCCGGCAACAGGTCCGCGAGCGTCGAGTAGACGAGCTCACCGGTGAGCTTTTCGCCGCTGGGCTTCGCGGGACGCCGGAGCGGAGCGGGCGCGGGCCGCGTGCTCCGGTCGACGACGTTCAGCAGGGCGCGGACGCCGAGCTTCGGCGTCGCCCGGATGCCGGTGCCTTCGAAGGCGCGCGCGAGGATCTGCTCGTCGTCGCTGACGATGAACAGCGGCGGCATCCGCGCTTCGTCGCGCCCGCGGTCGACGTGGTAGGTGAAGGCGGGCGCCCCGAGCACGACGACGAGGTCGTGCTGCGCGAGCCGGTCGGAGATGGCGCCGCGCTCGGGGTCGAGGAAGCCTTGGAACAGCGGGTGGTTCTCGGGGAACGAGCAGCGGAACGACATCGGCGCGACCCAGACGCCGGCGTTGAGGCGTTCGGCGAGCGCGACGGTCTCCACGACGGCACCGTCCTGGTCGACGGCTCCCCCGACGACGATCCCCGGCCGTTCGGCGGCCGCGAGCGCGGCGGCGAGCTCGTCGATCGCCTCGGGATCCGGCGCGAAGCCGCGGATGCGGGGCCGGGCGATGACGGACCGCTCGGTGGTGACGGTCCAGTCGTCGGCCGGCACGGACACGAAGACCGGCCCGGACGGCGCCTGCGTCGCGACGTGGTAGGCCCGCGAGAGCGCGGCCGGGACGTCCTCGGCGGTGGCGGGCTCGATCGACCACTTGACGTACGGCTTGGGGAAGTCGGGCGCGTCCATCGCCCCGAGGAAGGGATCGTGCGGCAGGAGCGCGCGGTTCTGCTGCCCGGCGACGACGATCAGCGGCGTCCGGTTGCGGTAGGCGTTGAAGAGGCTGCCGAGCCCGTGCCCGACCCCGCCCGCGGAGTGCAGGTTGACGAGAACGGCCCGGCGCGTGGCCTGCGCGTAGGCATCGGCCATCGCCACGACGGCGGACTCCTGCAGGCCGAGGACGTAGTCGAAGTCGTCCGGCCAGTCGGTGAGGAACGGGACCTCGGTGGTGCCGGGGTTGCCGAACACCGTGGTGAGGCCGAGTTCGCGGAGGAGTTCGCGGGTGGCGTCCAGCACCGTGCGCTTGTTCATGCCCACCAGACTAATGCTTAGTCTTGCGAAGGAAAGCCCCCCAAGCGGCCGCACTGAAGACGATCGTCCCGCCGGGACGGTCCTTGGTGTCACGAACCCGCGACACCGGGCCGAGCGAGACCTCGACGCAGTTGGTTTCGTCGGTGTAGCTCGACTTGCGCCACTCAGGCATCTCACTCCAGTTCGGCGATCACCCCCTGGATGAGTGCGAGCGACTCCCGCTCACCCAGCGCCAGGCCCGACAGGGTTTGCGCGGCCGCCCGGAAGGCGGCCACGTGATCTCCATCGTAGACGTGGGAACTGCCCCGCAGGTGCTCGATGTGGACCACCGGCGGGAGGTGGGCGAAGCCGAAGATCACGAAGTGCCCGAACAGCCCCGGATGGTAGGCCGCATCCCTGGGCACCACGCGGATGCTGCTGGTGCGCGGCTGCGCCGCGCGCACCAGCAGCCGCAGCTGCTCTGCCATCACCGCGGGTTCGGCGATGGGACGGCGGAGAGCTTCTTCGCCGAGGAAGAGCTGGAGCGCCAACGGATCGCGACGGGTGAGCACCTCCCGCCGCCGCAGGCGGATCGCCACCTCCTGCTCGACCATCCGCGGTGGGAGCCGGTGGGATTCCAGGATGGCTTCGGCATAACCGGGAACCTGGAGGAGACCCGGCACCACGAAGGGTTCCCAGTCGACCATCTCCGTCGCCGTGCGCTCGTACTCGACATACGTCGACAAGGCCGGCGACACTCCGGGGAACCGTGCGCTCGAGCCAGTTGGGCTCCTTCGCGCACTCCGCCAGCTCGAGCAACCGCTCGCGCTCCACCGGCTCCACCCGCATCGCCCCGAGCAGCAACCCCACCTGTTCCGCCCTCGGTACCCGAGTTCCGCTCTCCCAGTGCGACAGCACCTGCGGCGCGACGTCGACGACCCTCGCCAGCTCGCGTAGGCCCAGCCCGCGCGCCGTCCTCATCGCGCGGAGGCCCAACCCCAGTGCGCGGGACCTCGGTGTCGCTACCAGTGCTGCCATGTGCGCAGTGTGTCACCGGGCACCGACAAAAACGGGAACCGGGGCTGTCGCACCGATGCGACAGCCCCGGCCCCCACCACCTCAGCCGATCAGGCCCGACAAGCCGCTCCCCTTGAAGGAACCCCAGCCCGTCACCTGGTCATACCCGGTTCCCGCGCTGAAACCGGTCGTGCCGTGCAGGGTGTTGTTGCCCGTCGTCACGTCGTGGAAGCCCGTGCCGTACGAGGACCCGTTGCCGATCGAGTAGAACTTCGGGTTCAGGTTGCCCAGCCCGCCGCCGTGGACCTGGTTCTGCAGCGTCGCGAACGCCGCCCACAGCGGGGCCGCGCCCGACGTGCCCCACACCGTCTCCCACGAACCCGCCGTGTAGATGTAGTAGCCCGAGCCGCTCGCCGCGTCGGCCGAGACGTCCGGGACCTTGCGGTACGTCGTGCTCTGCGAGGACTGCCACGACGGCGCCGTGAACACCGTCGACATGCCGCCGCCCGTCGAGCCGTTGGACGCGCCGTCGTTCCACGCCTTCTCGCTGCTGTACGCGTTCGAGGACGTCACCGTCAGCTGCGTGCCACCGACGCCCGTCACGTTCGGGCTCGACGCCGGGAAGTCCACGGCCTTCGCCGTCGAACCCGTCTGGCGGTAGCAGTCGGTCGTGCCGTCGTCCCCTGCGGCCGCGAAGTACGAGATGCCCTCTGCGGTGCCCGTAGCGATCGCGTTGCTGACGCTCTTCGCCGCGCTCGACCCCTCCGCGGATTCACAGGCGCCCCAAGAGATCGAGACGACGTTCACCGTGTGGTCCGACGCGATCTTCTGGTACATCGCCAGTTCGCCGGCGCTGCTGTTCGGCGCCTCGTACACGTAGTCGCTCGCCGCGGCCGCCAGCGCGTGCACCACCTCGATGTCGAGCTCGACCTCGATCTGGCCGTCGCCGGGCGCCGAGTCGTAGTTCGCGCCGCTGACCGGAACCGTGGTCACCGAGCCCGCCGAAAGGCCGTACGTGCTGTCGTACTTGGTGATGTCGGACTTCTGGTAGCCGTCGAACTCGACGAAGCCGACCTTCACGCCGCTGCCGGTCGCCGCGAGACCGCTGGTGCCGTAAGCGGTCTTGAGCACCGGCGGGGTCACGGCCTTGATGACGTTCGGCTTGGCCACGGCCTGCGCGTGCGTCCGCAGGGCGTGGTTGTCCAGGCCGACGACGTTGCCGACGACGCTCGAGACGTCCGCCGGCACGGTCGGTGCGGCGTCGTTGGCGAAGAAGTCCCGGCCGGACACCTGGTCGTGGTAGGTGCCGATCCGGGTGTGGAACGCCGCTTCGAGCTGGTCCGCCGAGCCGGTGAACGTGACGGCCTGCCGGTTGCCGGAAACCTCGATCCCGGTGGCGCCCGCTTTCTCGAGGAATGAGACGGCCTTGCCGACGTCGGCCTGGGTCGGGCCGAACTCGGCATTGAACTGCGCCGGGGTCAGAAAGTGGTGGTATTGCGGTGAAGCCGGGTTCTGGACGTCGGCGAGGAACTTTTCCAGCGCCTGCTGGTTGTGCAGTTTCAGGGACAGCGCCGCGGTGATCCGCTGCCCGCCGGCGACGTCGCCGGTACGGGCGCTGCTGACGAGCGGGGCGGCGTTGTCGGCCAGGGTGACCAGGGGTTCCGTCGCGGCGGCGGCGGGGACGACCACGGCGAGGCCGAGCAACGCCGGCAGCGGCACGGCGGCCGCGACGAGCTTGCGCAAGCGCATGGGGAATTTCCTCTCGGCGGTGGGGACCGGGCCTGCGCGGAATGCTCGCCGCAGGTTGCCGAGAAGCATAAGAAATCGCTGTCACGCCGAGGAACCTACTTTTGGCTGCCCTTTCGCGGTGCCCTTTTCGGTTTCCGCGCCGTTTACCTTTCCATGGCCAGTCGATTAGCGTCCGGAATGCCCGAGATCGTCGAGGCGGTCGACGATCTCCCTTGCGTCCGCATTGCCGGAAAAGCGGCGGGCCGCCGCGGACAGCGAGCGCAGCCGCTGCCGCGTCCGCGGTGACCGCAGGGCGGCCGCCAGCTCGATCGCCTCTTCGCCGACGGCGGTGGCGACGTCGAGGTCGCCGTCCAGCGCGTGCACGGTGGCGAGCCAGATCAAGGTCAGCGAGCGGCTGCGCGTCATGCCCGTGCCGTACCCGGCGATCGCGTCGGTGAGCGCGGGAATGCCGTCGCGGCCGTGCCGGATGTCGACCACCTGGGCCAGCTCGCCGTGCACCGTGCCGGCCATCGCCGCCAGGTCGGTGGCCCCGAAGAACGCGTCCCACGGCGAAGGCTCGCGCCCCTCGGCTTCCGCGAACTCCTCGCGGGCGCGGCGCAGGTAGGTCAGTGCCTCGGTGACGTCGGCCTTCTTGGCGTGCGCCCACGCCTGGTTGGCCGACAGGATCGCCTGCGCGAGTTTGGAATGCGCCTGCAGGGCGGCCTCCCGTCCGCGCGCGAACTCCTCCAGCGCCGCGTCGACGGCGCCGTAGTGCAGGTGCAGCCGCCCGATGCGGTACCGGACGTTGGCCTGGAGATCATCGTTCTCGGCCCGCGTGGCGAGCTCCAGCGCCCGCCGGAACGCGGCCAGCGCGGCGGCCGGGCGGTCCTGGTCGAAGTTCGTCCAGCCGGCCAGGTTGTACAGGTCGGCGACGGCGGTGCAGAGCCGCGCCTGGACGACGGTCTTGGTCACGCCTTCCAGCAGCGCGACGGCCGCGAGCAGGCGCGACTCGACGGCCGCCCGGCAGGCACCCCCGCCGTAGCGGTAGTCCAGGCTCCTGAGCTCGGCGACGACGTCCTCGAGCCGGCGCACGTCGGCGAGACCCACGTGTGCGCGACGCTGGTCGTCGCGCCCTCCGCTGCCGTCCATGGCAGCCCTCCGTCCGTCGGGAGCCGCCGGGCAGCTCCCGTTCATTCCCCGCCCGGCTGGGCCGGAGCTCGCTCCTTCGGGAGACTGGCGCCGGGCAGTACCCCGGCGGCGGTCAGCACCACGCCCGTGGCGGTTTCCGCGATCTTGACGGCGGCCAGCAGGCCGGTGAGGGCGAGCGAGCCGCCGAGCCCCAGCTTCGCGAACTCGTCTTCGGAGGCCCCCGCCGCGCGTTGCCGCGGCATCGCGCCGGTCACGATTCGGCCTTCCGGCTCGTTCCGGGCACACTCGGGCGATACCCGCGGGGAACCAGCCGCTCGCGAGCGAAAGAAATCAACCGGATGGTGGACATCCTGGTTTCTCGATGGCTTCTCATCGAATTGACCGCGAACTGAATACGCGCGCCCACAGCGCAACCTCCTGCACATTCCAAAAAGGGACGACACCGGGGGCTGGAGTGTCAGATTCGTCGGGCCGGTCACACCGGGCGACACGAACTTCCTCCACGATAACCAGCAGGTGGCGACCCTTCAGCCGCCAACCAGGTCAAATCGAGGGGTGGGGGGGGGGGGCCCCCCCCCCCCCCCCCCCCCCCCCCCCCCCCGGCCGCCGGCCCCATTTAAACGCACCGCACACCCTATAACGCCAA